>CAZDMY010000246.1:0-4138 GCA_964506405.1 uncultured Dehalococcoidia bacterium
CCCCGGCGGTAGCCCCCGTCGGCTGTGATGATCATCTTCGCTCCCGTATCGTTCACACGGTCGGCAAGCGCATGGGCGCTGAAGCCCGAGAAGATCACGGTATGTACCGCCCCGATCCGGGCGCAGGCCAGCATGGCGATGGGCAGTTCGGGGATCATGGGCAGGTAAAGTGCAACGCGGTCACCCTTATCTATGCCCTGGTCTTTAAGTACCTGGGCGAAGCGATTGACCTCCCGAAACAGGGTGGAATAGCTTAGAACCTGGGATGTGCCGTCCTCTCCTTCCCAGTAGATGGCCACTTTACTGCGCCGCCACGATTGCACCTGACGGTCGACGCACTGGTAGCAGGCGTTCAGTTCTCCTCCTGGAAACCATTTTGCATAGGGCGGGTCCCAGTCGAGCACTCGATCCCAGATTCTATACCAATCCAAACCTCTGGCCTGCTCGGCCCAGAACACCTCCGGCTCTTTGTTTGCCTGCCGGTACATCTCATTGTAGCGCCGTAACGGCATGATACTATCGCCGCTGCACATGAGTGTATAGCCGTTATCCGATAGTTCCTCTTTCATCTACCTGCCTCCTTAACGGGAATGGAGCCCTTTGGTATTGCAATCTATTATACCGCGATGTACAGGAGCGAGCTACGATGCCGATCCGATTCACATATCATCGTCTAACGCATCCTTGAAGCAATCCGGTATTTTTGTTCGGGTAACTGTATGTCCGGTTGCCGCCTCAACCTGCTTGACGGTCAGTGCGCAGATGCCGACGAATTTCTTGAATTCCAGTAGATTGGCAAATCGGATATGTACCTCGTCAGAGAAGTATAAGTGAATATTACCTTCAGCGGATTCATATATATTGAATTCGGCAAGCATGTCGTTCACCTCATTTCGGCTTTACCTGTCTTTGGTGCAATATTCTCCTGCTTTCGGCCAAGATCGCGTATTAACTCGATTATCCTGTGCATACTTCCAAAAAGTAATCCGTATATCTTCTTAGATTGCTCCGTTTACCACCACGATTTCTTCTCAAGTCGAATCGCTTCAGCTTTGCAGCAAAGTGATTTCAGACCACGTTTATCGAATAGATTCGGCCTGCATTTGCAGTGATGCACCATACCTGCCGGACGAGCAATGTCCTGTTCTTCCGGTTCGTCCATCCATAAAAATGCGAGAAATAGCGGGGACATTTACGTAGGTCTACGGATATGAAGCGACCGCCTTGGCCTTTACCATCATAACTATGGCTCACAGAGCAAATAATTTTGAAAAGGAGGACAAATCATGCTGGACAACAACACGTATAACCTGATGGAGCAGATGACCAAGGAGAACCAGAGCCTGTGGCGGATCAAGAATGACTACCTGAAAGATGCAGGCGGTTCGAAGGAAACAATGGACTTCTGGGACAGGATGATCAAGGACAAGGAAGCGCATGTGGATGAGCTGGGCAACCTGATTAAGGCGCAGATGAGCTAAAGGCAAGACAGCTATGGGTGTCATTGCGAGTCCGTCCGCACACGGCGGATCTAACGACCGTGGCGAACTCCCTCTTTCCCCTTTACTAAAGGGGAAAGAGGGGGATTTGGGCGGCCTGCCGGTCTCCTCGTGATGACAGCACATATTGTGTCATTCCCGCGAAGGCGGGAATCCAGAAGGGGGACCTGTGTGTGAGGGCTGTATGAAAAGATGAGAACTGAAACAAAGCGCACAGTGAGATATGGATTCACGCCCAGGTCTCAAGATGCGCCTGGGCGTGCGCATCTACGACCGGATCGGGGTCCGGAATGACACGATGATCAGGATCGGATTCCGGCCCGGGACGGCAGAAAGCATGTATCACTGGTGTGGTGGATCATATGAGAGTGGATTTCCGCTAGATGGAGGGTAAATATGCCGTACGATACAATCGGGGATCTTCCGGATTCAGTTCAGAAGGCACTTCCCGAACATGCACAGGAGATCTTCAGGTCGGCATTTAACAATGCCTGGGATCAGTACAAGGATTCCCGGGACCGGAAGGGAGGTGCTTCGCGGGAGGAAGTGGCCAACAAGGTGGCCTGGGCGGCGGTCAAAAAGAAATATGAAAAATCGGGCAACCGGTGGAGGAAGAAGGAATGAACCTGCCGGTTAGATTTACAGTCAATGAAAATCACCGTGAGCCGGTTGATAACCGGCCTCGGGCGTCGCTGAAACGGTCGGCGAGAGTCATTGGGAACGCCTTGTTCAAGGCGTATGTACATATTACCAGAATTGGAGGTATTTAAAGATGAGTGAGCACACAGTGGATCTACCCAAAAGTCCGGGGTTTGCCTGCCCTCGGTGTGAACAGGAATTCGCAGATCCGCAGAATCCCTATTGTGAAAAATGTGATATTGCCTGGGTGGAATGCCCGGGATGTCAGCAATGGATGCAAGCAGGCCACGGAACATGTGAAGCGTGCGGTTATTCGGTCGCCGATAAAGGTTGATCGTTATCCTGACCAGCAATCACAAACGCATAAGAAACGATCTGGCGTACTAAGGCGAATTGTGCGGTACTTTGAAGGAGAGAGCAATGGCATTGGACAGCCGAAAGATTGCAATTCTGATTGAGGAAGGTTTCGAGGACCCCGAATTGAGTGAGCCGTTGGAGGC
The DNA here is from genome assembly GCA_964506405.1 of uncultured Dehalococcoidia bacterium. GTDB lineage: Bacteria > Chloroflexota > Dehalococcoidia > SZUA-161 > SpSt-899 > JBGLNL01. Next base: position 2,639 of record CAZDMY010000246.1, read on the forward strand.
AATGAAAAAGGCCGGTGCCGATGTAACGGTGGTCGGCAGCGGTTCCAAACAAAAATATACCGGCAAGCGCGGTAAGGTGAGTATATCCACCGATACCACCGCCGATAAGGTCCGGGGGGAGGATTTCGATGCGGTGATCATCCCCGGCGGGCATGCCCCGGACAAGATGCGCCTGCATCCTGAAATGATCGAGCTGGTGAAGCGCGCACATGATGCGGGTAAACTCATTGCTGCCGTATGCCATGGGCCTCAACTGTTGATTTCAGCCGAAGTCGTAAAAGGCCGAAAACTCACTTCCTGGCCGTCTGTAGCGATCGATCTCAAGAACGCCGGCGCAAACTGGGTAGATGAGGCGGTGGTTCGCGACGGCAATATCATTACATCGCGAAAACCGGCCGATCTGCCCCAATTCAATCAGGCGATCATCGAGGCTTTGGATGGGACTTAGAATATGAGTTTCTTCCGGCTGGCCTATATAGATATGTGGCTTAAGGAAAGGTAGCCTGATGTTTGGTATCGATATGCCGGTGATGGTTATCTCCGTTTTAGACCATGGGGTTTATGACTACCTCATTACCACAGCGATCATCATCGCAGTGGCATTTGCGGCGGAACGGCTGGTGCGGTTCTTGATCGCACGCTGGCAAAAACGTATAGTTCGAAGTGTCGAGAAGAAAAAAGGGGAGACGGCTCCGGTCCGCACGCGGTTTACCATCATCGGACGTGCAGCGACAGCGCTGGTTTACCTCATTGCCCTGGGATCAATCCTGTTTCAATTCGAAGCGGCACGAGCCGCAGGTTCCGGATTGCTGGCATCTGCCGGGATAATCGCCATCGTGGTCGGTTTAGCTTCCCAGAGCACGCTTTCAAATTTCATTGCCGGGGTCTTCCTCTCATTCTCTCAGCCGATTCGCTTGAACGATTCGATCATTTTCGAGAGCAACTGGGGGTGGGTGGAGGAGATCTCGCTGACCCATACCACAATACGAACCTGGGACAACCGTCGAATTATCGTGCCCAACCAGACCATGGCCAGTACAACTGTCGAAAACTGGACGATCAAAGACTCCTGGTTGATGGGCATCGTGATGATGTATGTGGACTATTCGTGTCCGGTGGACACCGTCAGGCAATGGGCTCGCGAGATCGTCGATGCCAGCCCGTATTCATCCGAGGAGAGAGTAGCTTTGGTTCAGGTAGTGGATTTCACCGAAAAATGTATGGTTCTGCGAATACTGGGAAGAGGGGCTGATCCGGGAAATACATGGCAGTTGCGGTGCGAACTCAGAGAAAAGTTGATCAAACGGTTCCGAGATGCCGATCTGCCCTTGCCGCAAATTCGGCTGGCTGAAATTGAGTGGCAAAGAGACGGGATGGTGAAGGCGGGAAGATCATAGGTTTGAGTCTTTTTGTTTGATGAAATATCGATGGGGCGAACAAGTTTCCTCGCATCGAAAGGAGGTAATCGTCATGTTAGGTTGGTCAATACTGTTTTTAGTA
>CAZDMY010000247.1:0-4114 GCA_964506405.1 uncultured Dehalococcoidia bacterium
TCGCTTCCCGGCAGTTAGAATCTTCCGAATGCCCTTCGAAATCTACATAGAAAACATAATCCCACGGAGTGTCCTTTGCCGGCCTGGATTCCAGTTTGGTAAGGTTAATACTTCTCGTAGCGAAAGCACCCAGGCTATCATAAAGTGAACCTGGGATATTTTTAATCCGGAAAACGAGCGATGTTTTTGCTTTCGGATCGTAGCCAGCCTTTTCCCTGGATATCACAAAAAATCGCGTGAAGTTCTGAGGGTTTGTTTCTATCCCTTCAGCCAGCAATTCGAGGTTATAGATGTCTGACACTCTTTTACTGGCGATGGCGGCCGATTGCTTGAGGTTCTTTTCCTTGATCATTTTGGCACTTCCTGCGGTATCATAGGTAGGTATGAGGGTTGCTTTTAAAGAGCTCAGAAAAGCTTCGCACTGTGCCAGTGCCTGAGGGTGAGAGTAGATTGTCTCTATGGTATCCAGGCTGTCTCCCTCAAGTGCCAGTAGACAATGTCTTACTCTCAGGTGAATTTCTCCCACGATATTCAAATCATATTGAAGGAGAAGATCATAGGTATCGTTGATGCTCCCTGCTTGTGAATTCTCCACCGGAACGACGCCTTGGTCGATATCAGCAAGAGCCACCGCTTCAAATACAGCGGAGAAGTACCGGAATGGTACCGGTTTGGCATCGCGGACAAAACGCATAACAGCTTCTTCGCTGTATGAGCCCTGTTCGCCCTGATATCCCACTCTCAAAGAAGACAAAACGTTTTCCCTGGCTACAATCCCGAGAGAACACCCCGGAGGTTTTCTTCCATGCCTCCCTCGGTTACAGCGATGATTTCATCCTCGGCTTCCAGTATAGTATCCATGGTTGGAATATGGGGTCCCTTTTCTTTCCCGACGATCAGGCACACCAGGCTGTTCGGAAGCATCTTGAAATCCTTGAGTTTCTTACCGACCATTTTTGAATCCGGTGCGACCTTAACTTCAACGATCTCAAGGCCGCCTCGTTTCATTCTTAATAGCGGCACTAACGGATGCGAAGGGAGTTCCTGTTCGATGTGGGCAAGAATGAGTTCCGTACTGCAGACGGTAAGATCAATCCCCAGTTTTTCAAATAGCGCCCGCCGTTTCGGATTTTTGATTCGGGCGATCGTATGCGGAACATGGAAGCGGTGCTTGGCGACCTGGCAGGCAGCGAGGTTATCATCGTCATCACCGGTAACGGCAATCAGCATATCGGCTCGGGCGGCCCCAACCTCCTCCAGCGTACGCGCTTCACAGCCATCGCCACGCAGGACTACATCCCCGATGTTTTCTGAGATAAGATCACATTGTCCGGAGTCTTTTTCTATGACCAGAATTTCATGGCCGTCTTTCAGGAGTATCCGGGCAAGATAGAAGCCAACTTCGCCTCCACCGGCTACGATGATATACATAAATTAGCCTCCGATGGCCTGATAAAAAGAATCGGCCCCGATTTTAGTAGGGCTTATTGTCTCCAATCCCAGTTCTTGATACATTTCCTGGCGTATGGGATCGGAAATCCGGCAAACAACCTTGGGTACATGGAAGATATATTTTGCAATTTGAGCGGCCATTACATTGCGGTTGTCGCCCTGTGTAATCGATACAAATACATCAGCTTCTTTAATCCCAGCATTGATCAGCGTATCCTCATCCGTACCGGACCCTATCAGCGCTTCGCCGCTGAAACTTGAAGGCAGCCGGCGGAAGCTGTAGGAATCAATGTCCAGAATGGAAACATTATGTCCCTCGGCGTCCAGCATCCCGGCCAGCCGAGCCCCCACCCGGCTGCATCCCATCACAACCACATTCATACGATCGCCTCCGTATTAATTGGCCCTCTCCGGTCTATTTGCTCTGATCGGTGCTCATCGGAGCTGCATCCCGCCAAACGATTACCTGGCAGGGAGCATATTTGAATAGGTGGGGAACGACCTCACCCATGGTAAATTCCCCGAATCGGACCTCATATTCCATTCCCAGAATAATCACATCCACTTTCCTTTCAGTGGCTTCATCGACCAGTGCCGGGCCGGCAGCCCGGGCTTGAAGGATATCCGCAACGATTTCGTAATCACATTCCTCGGCGCATTTCTCGGCGATGCTGACAGCACTTTCGGCTCGATCAACAGCGGGCTTTACTTCAGCATCCAGCGGGAGGCTGCGATCGATCTCAATGACATAGGCAATATACACCTTGCCTTTATTCTTTTTAGCCAGGCTGCAGGCTAAAGCGATGGTTTTCTCGTCAATTCTGGTTCCGTTAATAGCAACAAGGATTCTCTTGAAGTCCACTAAGTCGCCGCTCCCTGCTGGATGTCATGATGTGTTGTGACCTCGCCTATTATAATATCCCATACCGGGAACTGCAATACTGCAGAATTTGAAGGCTTCCACGGTACGGTGTACAAAGAACTTATCCCGTAGTAAAATGGGAATGAATATTCGCAGGAGGGTGGTGAATATGGTAAAATTAGGGTTTCAACCGGGTATACGTGACACCCGTTAATATGTCCCCGGAATTAAAGAGGAGGATGTCATGCTGGTAAGAGATATCATGACCACCAATGTAGTTACAGTGCCGAGTAATATGCCGGTACTGGAAGCCAGGAAGATTCTGGAAACCCATAACATCAGGCGCATGCCTGTTGTCGATAAGGGGAAGCTGGTGGGTGTTGTAACAAAGAATATGACCAGGCGGGCGTCACCGAGTGAGGCAACTTCGCTCAGTGTATGGGAAATCAACTACCTTATGGCTAAGATGAAGGTTAAGGATATCATGAAGAAGGACCCCGTGACGGTCACGCCGGGCATTACGGTGGAATGTGCCGTGGCCACTGCACAGAAAAACGGGGTGGGTGCATTGCCTGTTGTTGAAGGCGGATTGGTGGTTGGTATCGTTACCACCAACGACTTCTTCTATAAGATTCTTAACCCGTTGCTGGGTATTAATGAGAATGGTAAACGTATAATCGTCTATGGGATCGATACGGCCGACAACATTACGACCATAATGAATGTTATCAACGAGCATAAGGTAGGGATCAAGGCTATGCATACGATTGCCTTCCCTGATGCCAGCAGTCGGGATATAATTGTTCACCTGGATACGGAAGATGCCATAGATATAATGTCGCAGATCAATAAACTCGGCTTCCAGGTGAATGAACGCGAACATAAACCGTGCTGATGGGGTAATTAGGGAGGGTTTTTTCGAGCTGTACAAAACACTCAGCAAACCCTCATTATCCCCGGGCCAACTGAAAAAGACAAATACTTTCGTATCCGAAAAAGAAAGCCGCCGTCCCGATTACAAAGGACGACGGCTTTTTCACTGCTCATGAATAGATTCTGTTATTGCCTCGTCATGCAAGTCGGATTGCCCGGCCCCAGTCCGGTGATGTAACAGTACTCCTGCCCGACTTGGATCGTGGTCAGCGGTGTGACAGCCGGGCTGATATATAATTTGAATCCGTCCGATTCGCTGTCGGTGCCAATGACGAAATAGATGCTGTCCTTGTATTCGGAGAGAGTTGTTGATGCCGGTGCGTCTGCGGCGATCCATGCCGGTAGCTGCCAGCCCTTCACGATTTGCTGGTTGATGTCATCAGGTAGTTCCAGCGTTACGTCCTTGACGGAATACACAAAATAAGCATTCCCTTGCTCAAGCTGGGATAGCGTTTTGACGTTCTGGCCCTGGTATGCTGCAGTGGCCCCATCCGTCTTGGTATAAGCCACTATCAATCTATCGAGCATATCCTGGAGGACATCTTCAACATCGTCGGATACTGTAGGTTCGGGAGTAGTCTCCGTTGGCGTGGGACTGGGCTCGGGGGTTGGGCTGGCAGTTATCGGGGGCGTTTCGCTGGCTGTTGGCGATGGGTCCTCTGTGGAATCACCTCCACCACATGCGGCCACCAGGAGCAGGGATATTACTGCCAGTACCGAAAAAACCTTCATCTTCATGATATCCTCCTCTTTTGTTTGACTCTGTTCTATTATAAATGGAAAGGCCGGGTAAAAACCACCATTTGGTGGGCGGTAGAGGATTTGAACCTCTGACCTCTTGCATGTCAAGCAAGCACTCTAACCAAC
>CAZDMY010000248.1:0-4090 GCA_964506405.1 uncultured Dehalococcoidia bacterium
TACAGGCGATAGCTGCCTTCCGAACCATATTCCGGTCGTCTCCCAGGGCATTTATCAGGTTGTTCACCGTAGAGGAACTGGTGAAGGTGATTATATCGATTTTGCCTTCGATCAGCATCTGTTTTGCCTGCCGGCTCGCCTCGGCTGGCTGAATTGTGAGATAGGCGGTCACTTCCACCGGTTCGGCTCCCAGTTCGGCCAGTCCCTCAACCAGGTCTTTCGGGGCGATATCTGCGCGAGGCAGAAGGATGCGGCAGCCCCGGACATCTCTTTCAGCAAGCCCGGACAGTATGCCTTCGCTGGTATATTCAGCCGGCATGAAATCCGGGTACAGCCCGCATTGTTCCAGCGCCTGGGCCGTGGCCGGCCCGATGGCCCCGATTTTTACCGAACCGAACTGCCGGGCATCTTTACCTAAAGTTACCAGCCGATCCCAGACCGCTTCCACGCCGTTGGCGCTGGTAAAGATCACCCAGTCAAAACGGGAAAGGTCAAAGACTGCCTGGTCAAGTTCTGAGGGATCGGCAACCGGGCTGATTTCGATTGCCGGCACCTCCACAGGCAGGGCGCCGCGCTCGGCCAGAAGCCTGCTGAGCGCGCTGGCCTGAGATCGGGCGCGGGTGACAAGCACCCGTTTACCGAAGAGGGGCCGGTTCTCAAACCAGGCCAGCGACTGTCGAAGCCTGACCACCTCCCCCACGATAATGGCTACGGGCGGCTCGAACCCGGCGTTTTTCGCTTTTTCTGCGATGGTGGCAATATCTGCGGCCAGCGTCTGCTGCTTTAACGTGGTTCCGTATCGGATCAACGCCACCGGTGTATCCGGCCTCCGGCCGTTTTCTATCAGTTTTTCGCAAATCAAAGGCAGGTTGCCCATACCCATCAGGAATACTAAAGTATCCACGCCGGTGGAAAGGTGCTCCCAGTTGATGCTGGATATCTCCTTGGAAGGATCTTCGTGTCCGGTAATAACGGCAAACGATGAAGCCACCTGGCGGTGGGTAACCGGTATTCCGGCATACGCCGGCGAGGCGATGGCCGAGGAAATACCGGGTACAACTTCGTAACCAATTCCGGCTTCACTGAGTGCTTCGCACTCCTCCCCTCCCCTACCCAGCACGAACGGATCGCCCCCTTTAAGGCGCACGACGGTTTTCCCTTCACCGGCTTTTTTGACCAGCAACCGGTTGATCTCGTCCTGTTCTCTGGCATGGACCTTAGCCGACTTACCCACATAGATCAATTCGGCGTCCGGCGGTACATTATCAAGCAGGCTATCGTCGATCAACCGGTCGTAGATGACCACTTCCGCCCGTCTGAGGCATTCCACCCCTTTGACGGTGATCAGCCGCGGATCCCCGGGGCCGGCCCCAACGATGAATACTTTGCCTTTCATATCACAATCAGTTCGTCCGCTCCCAGGTCGATCATTTTGGAAGCCAGCGACTTGCCGATTGCTTCCGAATCTTCAGGAGCGCCTTCAATACTATCGCGCATTAATCGCTTGCCTGCTGTATCGGCAACAATGCCGTTGAGTTTCAGTATACCATGTTCAATTATGCCCAGTGCCGCGATGGGCGCCCGGCACCCGCCCCCCAGCGCTCGAAGAAACGCCCGCTCGGCGGTGATGCTTTGCCAGGAAGGTTGATCGTTCAAAGGCTTTATCATTTTCATAAGCCAATCATCTTCGTAGCGAATTTCGATTCCCAGTGCTCCCTGGCCGACGGCGGGCACAAAATCTGTTACCGGGAGATACTCGGTAATGCGGTCCTCCATATCCAAACGCAGCAAGGCGGCGGCTGCCATGACGATTCCGTCAAACTCACCGGAAAAGGCCTTACGGATTCGGGTATCTATGTTGCCCCGCAGGCCGCCGATTTCCAGGTCGGGACGTATTGCCCGAAGCTGAACCGCCCGACGGAGACTGCCAGTGCCGATCCGTGCACCAGGGGGTAAATCCTCCAATTTCCCATGTGGCGAGATCAACGCGTCTCTAGGGTCGACACGGGGGGGCACGGCCGCCAGTATCAGCCCTTCCGGCAGGGTGGTTAGCATATCCTTCAGGCTGTGAACCGCGATATCGATTTCGTTGCCCAGGAGCGCTTCTTCAAGTTCTTTGACGAAGACTCCATCGCCCCCCAGTTGATCCAGTGAGACGGCGGTGTTGCGATCGCCGGTGGTGGCGATGGTTACCATCTCGCACTCGACATCAGCGTGGTTTACCATAAGCTGATTTCTTACCGATTCGGCTTGAAGCACAGCCAGCTTACTGCCCCGGGAGCCGATTCTTAAACGCTTTACCATTCTTTTCTTTCCACCAGGATAACAGGATTTGCATAATGGCCATCCCGCTCACTGTACAAATTCTATTCTGTCAATCCAGTAAATCGTGTCTAAGTATTTTTTTGTTCGTCGAGCGCAAACAATTCTCGCAGCACCCGGACCAGTTCTTCGTTCGTATGGCCGTTTTTCCGCAGGTACTGGATAGGATTATGCAGGATCTTTTTTACGATGGCTTTTGTCATCGCATCGAGATTCTCCTGCTGCTCTTCGGAAAGCGGGGGCAGCTTTTTCAAAGTCATGTTCAACTGCCGCTGGCGTACCTCTTCGGCCATCTGCATGAGACGGCTGATGGTCGGCTTGGCCTCTAAAGTTTGCCACCAGTCGAGAAGATGTTCGAGTTCAATAGTGATAATCTCCAGCGCACGGTCGATAGCCTGCTCCCGTTCATCCTGGTTCGTCCCCACGACCCGGTTCAGTTCGTCGATATCGTATAGAAAGACGTTCTTAATCTCCCTGGTATCGGGCTCGACATCGCGGGGCACGGCAATATCGACGATCACCATGGGCCGATCGGGCCGCCATGACATGGCCTTTTTGACCAGATCCCGGCGAATGACCAGATGTGGGGAACCGGTACAACTGATGACGATATCGGATGCGGCCATCTCCATTCCCATCTCTTTAATATCGATTGCGGTGGCATCCAGGGCTGATGCCAGTTCCCGAGCCCTTCTCAGTGACCGGCTGGCAACGGAGATCCTGGCGGCCCCCCTCTGTTTGAATGCCTTAACGATCAGCGTCCCCGCCTCACCAGCGCCCAGCAGTAGTACCTTGCAATCGCGAACATCGGAACAGGTCGCTCTCACGGCCATGTCCACAGCTACAGAACTGACTGAGGTGGCGTTACGGCTGATCCCCGTTTCCTCGCGCACCCGCCGGCCCGTGCTGATGGCGTGCTGAAAGAGCCGCCGCAGTGGCGGATCAACCATGTGCGCCGTCTGGGCTTCTTCAAGTGCCTGGGCCACCTGCCCCAGTATCTCGTGCTCGCCCAGGATCATCGAGTACAGACCGGAGGTGATCTTGCACAAACGCCGCATGGCCCGGTAGTTGTGATGGATATACAGGCAGGGATCCAGTTCCTCGCCGGATACCTCGCACCAGTCTTCGAGGAACTGGCGCAATGCCCGCTCGGCAAACTGGCTGTCGTTGCTTAGTGCATAGATTTCGGTCCGGTTGCAGGTATCCAGGATGATTCCCCTGGGGACGTAGTTTCGTAGCGATGCCAGCGCATCCTGAATCTGGGATTTTGGGATGCTCAGCTTTTCACGAACCGCCAACGGAGTGGAACTGTAGTTCACGCCCACTGCGCAGACCTGTGGCCCTCTCAGTTTAGGCTCTTCAATCACCTGATTTCCTTACGAAGAGATGCTAACAGCTCTGTTATTGCCAAATCTCTTTTACCATCCCGGATCAATTCCAGCAGATATTCGATATCGAGTGCCTCCTGCCATCGCTGCCCTGAAATCGCAGAGCCTTTTATCCGGGCCCGTACCTCTTCAACCAGGGAAACCAGTTGAACATATTCCGGGCCGAACTCGGCTTCGAGTTTTTCTCTGATCTTACGCGCAAGCGCCGGGCTACTGCCGCTGGTGGAGACCGCAATGTTAAGATCACCTCGCCGCAGATATGAGGGTACGATGAAATTGGAGAGAGCGGGCACGTCGACGACGTTGATGAGAATCCCTCGATCCTGCGCTTCCCGGGCGATCCGCTCGTTAGCCTGCGGATCGTCAGTGGCGGCAATGAC
>CAZDMY010000249.1:0-1575 GCA_964506405.1 uncultured Dehalococcoidia bacterium
ATGTGCCCAGACCGCTTTCGGTTGCTTCAAATTCGAATCCGGGGCCGGAATCCTGTAACGATAGATGGCACCAACCCGGACGTATTATTCTCAGGTTCATACTGACCCGGCTGCCGGGTACGTGTTTAACCGCATTCGTCAGAGCTTCCTCTGCAATCCGGTAGGCAGATAACCGAACCTGTTCCGGGATGAACCTGGGGTCTCTTCGCTCTCGGATTTCGATATCAGGATCGAGATCCGTCTCGATTTCCAACGCGGTTTCGAACCGATCGCATAAAGATTGAAGAGCGGCAACAAGGCCGCGACGCAGGATTGAGGGATAAAGACGGTGGCTGAGCGGCCGAACCTGGTCTTCAACTACCTCGCCCAGTTTCTGGCGAATGTCTTTCAGTTCCTCGATCATCTCATTGGTGGGTGCTTTCTGCTCCAGTTCCTTGAGTTTATGCAGCAGGATGATGAGGCGGTTTTGTACGGTTCCATGCAGCTGTTGAGAGATGTCTCTGCGAAGGGATTCCTGAATTGTCACAATTCTCTGGCGGGAACGCTGTAATTCTTCGGCTCGTGCCAGTGTTGCGGCATGCCTTATTCTCGACTCCTCAGAATGTTTGCGCTCGGTGATATCACGAAAATTAGCCAGAATACCGCCGACAATAGGGTCGTTCAACATGTTCCGGAGCACTACTTCCACCGTGTGCCAGCTCCCGTCCCCATGCTTTGCCCGGAATTCGTAGTAAACCGGAGAATCAGGATTTTCCCTCAATTGATTTAGGAACCGCTCGGCGATCGGCAGGTCGTCCGGGTGGAGAAAGTCCAGTGCGCTGTCTGCTGTCTGGGTGTCAAGCTCGTAGCCCAGAACCTGTCCCAAAGAAGGGCTTCGATAGCGGAGCGTTCCGTCGCTATTCAGGACCGCGACGTTATCGAGGGAGTTTTCGATGAATGCTTGCAGGAGTTCACCCTGACGCCGCAGGGCTTTTTCTGCTCGCTCTCGCTCGCTGGCGGCTGCTTCAATACGGGCGATTTGCTGCTGGAGCGAGAACAACTCTTCCAGAAGCTGGTGTTTCGATTTGAGGTTGTTTTCCATTGTCCCGGGAAGGTTTCAATATCTTGCTGGTCCAGGTTGATGCTCTGTCATGATCGCATGAATTACAATAGCAAATCAGGTTTCACGTAGGTTGACCTGTGTTATTATAAAACCGGAGGATTGCATCCAGCCGCGCAACCCGGGGACGGGCAGACTGAGGATAGTGAATCGGACTAAAATTCCCCGGGATGCTGCGGGTTCTTGTTAAACCATTGTTTAGGATTCAGAATATAGAAGATAATGGAAGGTTTCATCATCACCTTCAAGAGCGTTAGTAAATCTGCGAAAGCCAGACCCCCCCTGATTCGCCATTTGACAGGATTGGTGACATCTACATGCATGATGAGATAGTCTTCCTGCCGAGTTAAATCAGCAATGTGCCCGGTGAGTTCGGTCTTACCCAGTCCTGTTGACCTGAAAAGCATGGTAAATTACCTCCATCCTGTTACCATGTCACATTATAACATATCCGCAAAATACGTCTGTTTTCGATA
>CAZDMY010000249.1:1585-4070 GCA_964506405.1 uncultured Dehalococcoidia bacterium
AAATTTACAGGAAGCCCACATAAAATTGCGGATACCTTGGCATTGTTCGCAGGCTATAGCTTAACTACGCTTCTTAAAACCTGCTTGTTTTCCAGCGCTTCGAATGCCTCGTTAACCTGATCGAGGCTGAATGTTCTGGTGATCAGCTTGTCGATCGGCAGTTTGCCGGCCATGAACATATCGACGTATTTGGGGACATCGACCGAACCGATGATATCACCCTGAACCGTTCCCTTGACGGTCTTTCCCAGTAAGAATTCAAATGGCATAAACGTGACAGTATCAACCATCGGAGCCATGCCGGCAATAACGCAAATTCCTCCGCTGTGGATCGAACCGAAGGCCTGCATCATCACTGAAGCAACACCGGCTGCCTCAATTGCAACGTCACAGCCCATGCCGCCGTTGAGTTCCACTACCTTGGCTACCGGATCTTCAACATCATTCGGGTTCACCACGAAATCCGCACCGAGTTCTCTTGCCATATCCAGCTTATTCTGAGAGCGGGCGACCGCGATAATATTGCCGGCACCTGCCAGTTTGGCCCCCATTACTGCTGCCAGTCCTACTCCGCCGACTCCATATACGACGACGCTGTCGCCCGGGCGTACTTTAGCCGTATTTACTGCTGCCCCGATTCCGGTGGTAACGCCGCAGCCCATCAGGCATACCACATCCGAAGGCGCATCGTTCCTAACTTTAACGGCCGAGCGTTCGTGTACCACGCAGTATTCGGCAAAAGAGCCAAGTCCGAACAACTGAGCAATGCCCTGGTCGCCTTTTCGAATACGCTTACCCGCGAAGAAGGGGAGTTCGGCCATCATCATGATATTGATGTTTTCTACGCAGCGAGTCGGCATACCCTTCGCGCAGAACTGGCATTGACCGCAGGAGAAAGACACCATGGTGATCACCTTGTCTCCCGGTTGTACCGAGGTTACGCCCGGTCCAACCTTTTCGACAATGCCGCATCCTTCATGCCCAACCACGACGGGTACGGGGCAGGGCATCTCACCCTTCATGAAACTGAGGTCTGTATGACATACACCGACTGCTTCGAGTTTAACCAGGATTTCGTTCGCCTGGGGCTCATCCAGTTCCACTTCCTCGACGACCAGAGGTTTCCCTGCTTCATATAAGACTGCTGCCTTCATTAGTGTTTCCTCCTTATTATTTATGTTGATATATCCGCTACGAGCGGGAATAGAAATTAATCTTTACGTCATGCGAGGCAACCACAGGCCATACCATGCAATGATGTTCTTCTGCGTCTCAGAGGTGCCGCCAGCGACGGTGAAGCCAAGTGTTATCTGGGACTGTGTTTCGAACTTGCCTTTCAAAGCCGCCCATTTGGATTCCTGTTTCAGTGGCCCGTAAAGACCGAGAATCTCAAGCCCTGTATTGGACATCTCGACCATGAGTTCGGTCATAAAGAACTTACTGGCCGAAGGCTCCATATAAATTAGTGTATTCTGGCTCTGCTGCCAGGCGCAAAAATAGGACCATTGACGAGCAGTCTCAATCTTTACGGCCAGGTCGGCCAGTTTGAACTGAACGATCGGATCTTTGCTGAGGGCCTGACCGCCTCGGTAAGTATGCTTGCAGTAATCCACCAGGTCTTCCATATCGCGCTGCATCGCTGCCACCCCGCCTGCACCGGAACGCTCGAAATTTGCTCCCGCCATAGTTACTTTCCAACCCAGATTCACATCGCCTACAATATTTTTCTTTGGCACCCGCAGATCATCAAAAAATGTTTCGTTGTAAACGTGGCCTCCATCCATATAATACACGGGGCGAACAGTGATGCCGGGCCGATCAATTTCGGTGAGGAAATAGGTTAGTCCTTTACTGGGTTTGACATTCGGATCGGTTCTGGCCAGGATGAAGAGATGGTTGGCCCGGTGTGCGCCGGTGGTCCATATCTTCTGACCGTTGATCACATAGTCATCCCCATCCTCAATAGCGCGGGTGGTCAAAGAGGCGAGGTCGGAACCGGCATTAGGTTCACTCCAGCATTGAGCAAAATCGATCTCACCGCGTGCCATCCTGGGCAGCCATTCCTGCTTCATTTCCTCGCTGGCGTATTCGAGAAGACCGGCTGAGACGATGGAAAGGTGTACGTCAATTGCCGGTACGCGATGGTATTCCGCAGATTGAGCGAAAAGGGCTTGCTCTACGTACCCGAGTTCTTTACCGCCGTACTTTTTCGGCCACGGGAGTGAAAGCCATCCTTTTTCCGCCACTTTATCGATAACCGATCGATAGTAAGCCCAGTTATCGTCGGTCTCGAACCGGGTCTCAAAACCGCCGATCCAGTTTTCCGGGGCCCGTTTTTCTTCCTCGATAAAAAATGCGTCGAATTCCGCTTTTAGTGCTGCCTGTTCCGGGGTGAGTCTGAAATCCATTGTTCTTGCCTCCTGTGATGAGAACTCGATCCGGTTTACAATCCCATATGCTGGGCGACGCGCCTCAGGGTTGCGTC
>CAZDMY010000250.1:0-4053 GCA_964506405.1 uncultured Dehalococcoidia bacterium
TCAGCGAGGGCGGCATATATATCATCGATCGGATTGTTATAACTGACCTCTCCCCGTATATGAAAGCTCCCGGTGACCCTATCGGTATCATTTAGTAAATTCTGTATTGAAGCAATCATCGCTGACATGAAAATCAGGGTGAAAATGATCAGGGCAAACATCGCCATCGCCATCCCGGTCCGAAAACGGCTGGCCATGGGATATGAGACTGCCGTCTTGATCATGGGAGTAATGGCCCGCAACCGCCCGAAGATATACATGATTGCCTTCAAAAGCAAATCGGAATTATACATGACGATCCACACGGAAGCGGTGACGAGCATTACCCCGGTGAGAATAAACATCTCGAACCCCGCACCCATATCTTCCCCTCTCGGATGCCATTCCGTGGGCGATAACCAGAAAAGCAGAAGCCCGACACCGGCCAGGGTAAATGCAGGCCGATCAGTCAGCCGTAACGGGCGCTTCCGTACCAGTAACGCCAAACCGATTATCAGCAACGATACCCCCAGCGAATAGGGCGCCCATTGCGTCTCCTGAATACCAGCGACGGTCATTATTAAGCCCACCAGAATAAACAGGGCCATCAACACAATGCCTTTCCAGCTACCTTTGCCTTCTTCTTTAGGTTCAGGAATGTCCTTGATCGCGCAGATAATGTTCAGGCGGCTGACACGCCAGGCCGATATCACCACAATAAAGAGTGTGAATATTACACCGCCTAAATAGGAGATGATCATCCCGCTGGCGGTATAGTCGAAAACAATCCTGAAGCCCAAATCTTTGAGGGTGGAATCAAGAACCGCCATCCCCGCCCAACTGACGACAACTCCGAGCCCGCTGCCAATTGCTGAAGCGATCAAGGCATAAAGCACCCCTTCGAAGGTAAACAACCGCACAATATGACCTCGCTGGGTTCCGATAGCTCTTGCAATTCCCAGTTCCTGTTTCCGTTCTGCGGCAAGCATGACAAAGATAAGGAAAATGAGCAGGATACCGGCAATCATGGAGAAACTGCCCAGCACAAGGAACACCGTGGAGAACATCGCCCCGCCTTCATCGGCTTCATCCAGTGTTTCTTTTTTGATGGATTCGGCCTTCAGTCCCGTCCCCTCCAGGGCCGGTTCCAGAACTTCCATCACAGCTTCCGAATGTCTCGCCCCGTCTATCCCCCCTCCCTGGTTGGTAATGATGATATAGTTGATATCCGATGAACCACGTATCGCCTGTATCTCATCGAGCGGCATCACGGCGGTTGCATCGGCACCAAGTCTGAAAGCCGAAGGCTTGCCGCCGCTTTCATAAATACCGGCAATTGTAAGAGAGGTTTCCTCCATGCCTAAGTAAATACCGATGGTATCGTTTAAACCAACTTCCAGCGCTTCCGCCAGATCGGTATTGACATATACATGTCCTTTTCCGAGCGCTTGCAGAGTTTCAAGTGAGAGATTATCCCCTTCTTCATCGGTAAGGGGTTCAAAACCGGACATGTATCGGCTGTCAAATCCCAGCAGCGTAACCACCGGCTCATTGAGTCCTGTGGAAGCTACCACCGGTACGGATTCCATGATAATCGGGGCTGCGCCCGCGACGATATTGTCGTTTTTTAATTCGGTAAGAGATTCGTCCACTGAAGTGAATTTCTCTTCATCAAAATAGCTGGGCCGGTCAGTACTTTCCAGCATCCCTCCCGCTGCCCCACCGAATTCCACCCCTTCACGCATGACAATAATATCGGTCTCACCAAGGGAATCCACCGCCAGCTTTCTAATTGAATGCGTCAGGGTATCACCGGTCGCAAAAGAAGCCGAAAAGATCATCGCTGCGAGCATCAATCCCAGAACGGTAAGGAGGGTGTTGGCGGGCCGACGCGGGACATTCCTTGCCGCCATCTTGAATAGCACTCGATTACGGAGTGCACTTATGATAAGGATTGCGCCACTGATGGCGAAGAGCACCATAAAAGGAATCAGTAATGTTTTGAGGTCTTCCATTTATCTATCCCCTTCGCAACCCTTTAGCCGATTTTATCCAGGCAGGTATCCTGTCCGTTGACGCTGTCGCAATCGATGATTCCGTCTCTCATGCGGATGATCCGGTCGGTGAACTCACCTACTTCCTGGGAATGGGTCACCAGTACGAAGGTCTGCCGCTGTTGCTTATTCAGAGTACGCAGCACTTCCATAATCTCCATCGATGTTTCGCTATCGAGGTTTCCGGTAGGCTCATCGCCCCAGACGATGGCCGGATTGTTTACCAGTGCCCGTGCCACTGCCACGCGCTGCTGCTGACCCCCTGAAAGCTCCATAGGCCGCTTGCCCTTTTGCTCAGCGAGATTTACCAGTTCCAGTATTTCTTCGGCTCGTTTGCGCGCTACGCTCTGCTTTATCCCGGAAACCAGCAACGGCAGCTCCACGTTTTCAACCACGCTGAGAACCGGTAACAAATTAAAGGCCTGAAACACAAACCCCATTTCCTCGGCCCGGAATTTCGTCCTTTGTTTATCACTCATCGTCGGAATGCGGTTTCCTTTAACAACGATCTCTCCCTGGTCGATACTATCGATCCCGGAAAGACAGTTGAGCATCGTGGTTTTACCGCAACCGCTGGGCCCCATGACCGCTACCATCTCCCCCTCCTGAATATTAAGGTTCACCCCGCGCAACGCATGAACCTTTATCTTACCTGTATCATAAGTTTTGTGGACACCTGTGACATTGATTATGTCCATTATCAACACCCCTCTTGAGTTATTCTATATCCTTTCCTCATGGACAATATTTCTATATTTCCGGTTCACGAAAACCATTCCCAATTCTATACTTTAGCCTACTAATATTAACAGGAGATTAAACGCAAACCACCAATACTATATCATACACCATATTCTATTCCTGAATACCCGCCATGCGACTAGTTTTCCAACTGGTCAAACGGTCAGTAGAAACAGGGGAACCAGGTCGATTCTATACCTGCTCAGCATCCCTGAAATATTTCCGCTCATTTGTACCCCTTGACATTCAGTGGAATTCAGGTATGATAAATAAGTCTGGGTAAATTACAGACCTGTTGCGCTCTGGGCGTAATAAAGCTTATCCGATTTCAGCCCACAGCCTACTATAATAGTGACGCTTCTCGTGTAGGCTGTCGGCTGTTTTTATGAGCAAAATTATCGCGAAAATGTGATTGAATAATGGAAGTAATCGTATACAATAGTCAGGGGTCGGAACTCGAGCGAATCGATTTGGATGAGAGTGTATTTGGGGTACCGATGAATCAGGCCGTCGTCCATCAGGCGCTGGTTCGCCAGCGTGCGAACATGAGAGTGGGCACAGCCAGTGCGAAAACCAGGGGTGAGGTATCCGGCAGCACCCGCAAACTATACCGCCAGAAACATACCGGCAGGGCGCGTGCGGGCAGCCTGAGATCGCCGTTACGCCGGCATGGAGGAGTCATATTCAGCCCCAAACCGAGGGATTTCCGCCAGGATATGCCCAGGAAAATGCGTCGCCTGGCAATTCGATGCCTGCTTTCGGCCAAAGTAGCTGATAAGCAAATCCGGGTCATAGACCAACTGGCCCTCGAGCAACCCAAAACGAGCCAGATGGTCCAAATCCTCACCGCTCTTAAAATCAATCGCTCCGCCCTCATTGCCCTGCCTTCACCTGACATCAAAGTCGTCAACTCTGCAAAGAACATCCCCGGGGTCAAAACGATTCAGGCACGGCAATTAAACGTGGCTGATCTGCTCTCTCACGAGAACCTGGTAATCACCAGGGAGGCTATCCTTCAGGTGGAAGCACTGTGGGGACAGCAGAAAGCGGTATCATCTGCAGGATAGAATTACGATGCACACTTACGAAGTATTACGCCGGCCCGTTGTTACGGAAAAAAATACGATCCTGATGGATCAAAATAAGTACACGTTTGAGGTGGCCAAGAGCGCTAATAAAGCCCAGGTTAAGCAGTCAGTTGAAAAGGCATTCAATGTCAAGGTTGCTGCGGTGAATATTATTACCGTTCCCCACAAACCCAGGGGATTCGGCAGGATGA
>CAZDMY010000251.1:0-4042 GCA_964506405.1 uncultured Dehalococcoidia bacterium
TAACAACCTCGAACTGTTTCAGTCCGGATTTTTGGGAACCGGAACGCGGTCGCTGCTTTCAGTGATCGACCTGACGAAAACCCCGATGGGCGGCAGGCTGATCAAAAAGTGGATCGGCCAGCCTTTGCTTGATATCAATGCGATCAACCAGCGGCTTGATGCCGTCTTTTGGCTGGCGGAGAACACTACCCGGCGGATCGAACTATTAAACAGCCTGGGCAAACTCGCCGATATGGAACGGCTGATCAACCGGGTTCGCTCAGGTGTCGCCATCGCCCGTGAACTGGTGTCCCTGCGCCACAGCCTCGAGGCCGTTCCACAGATGAAAGCGGTGATCGCAGACGAAAAGTCTCCGCTGGACTGGATTGCTACTCAGCTAAAGCCCTGTCCGGATGTGGCGGAATTGATCTCCAGGGCCATCGTCGAAGAATCTTCGGTCCACGGTCAACTGATAAGATCCGGCTTTTCCCCGGAACTGGACCAGATACGATCCGCTTCCCGCAATGCCCGTCAATATCTGGCCGACCTGGAGCGCGGGGAACGGGAGCGGACGGGGATCAAATCGCTGAAGGTGGGATATAACAAGGTCTTCGGATACTATATCGAAATCACCAGCGCTCATCTCGACCGCGTACCTGAAAACTATATCCGTAAGCAGACCCTTGTGGGCGCCGAGCGCTTCTTCACCCCCGAATTAAAGGAGTACGAATCGCTGATCCTGAACGCGGAGGAGCGTATCACGGAACTGGAGAATGCACTCTACCGGCAGGTATGCCAGCAGGTCGGCGCCTCTGCCGAGCGGATTCTGAGCACCGCGGCGGCCATCGCCCGCCTGGATATCCTGGCCGCATTTGCTGAAGCTGCGGTACGCTATAGCTACGTACGGCCGGAACTGACTGCGGGGGAGGAAATCCGAATAACGGGCGGACGCCATCCGGTGGTGGAACAGGTTCTTAATGATTTCAGATTCGTCCCTAACGATACATACTTGTCGAACAGCAATTCTCAGGTGATCATCCTCACCGGACCGAATATGGCGGGCAAATCTACCTATCTGCGGCAGGTGGCCCTCATCGCACTGATGGCCCAGATTGGCTCGTTCGTGCCGGCCGATTCGGCGACAATCGGACTGGTGGACCGCATCTTCACGCGGGTGGGACTGATGGACGATCTGGCCACCGGGCGCTCCACATTTATGATCGAGATGACAGAGACTGCCAGCATTCTCAATAATGCCACGCCTAAATCCCTGATCATCCTCGATGAAATAGGCCGGGGGACCAGTACCTACGACGGGTTATCGATCGCTCATGCAGTGGCGGAATACATTCATAACAATCCCCAGCTTGGGGCGAAGACCCTGTTTGCTACTCACTACCATGAACTGGTGGAACTGGCAAGCCTCTTGCCGCGTGTAGAGAACTATAACGTAGCGGTGACGGAGGAAGGGGGGAAGGTCGTATTTCTGAGGAAGATCGTTCCCGGCGGGGCGGACCGCAGCTACGGTATTCACGTGGCGCAACTGGCCGGCCTGCCCCGTTCAGTGGTGCACCGGGCCGAGGAGATCCTTGAAGGGCTGGAAAACGGCTCGGTAAAGAAAGGGTTTCATGCCGTAAAAGGGAAAAAGGATGCATCGCTCCAGATGCCTCTATTTGGTGCCAAACCGCCACTGGTGGAGGAACTGGAAAACCTCGATATCGACTCGATGACTCCGCTGGAGGCCATCACCCGTCTCTATGAATTGCAGAAAAAAGCGCGGTCATAAGCCGAGGACAGGCTTGTCCGATATGACGAATTATGGAGACGTAGCGGGAGGGGAGAACTGGAACTGAAAGCTAAAACCTGACTGCTGCTAAACTGATAACTTTCAACTCCCGACTCGTCGATAACTGAATTTGACATGAAATACAAGTGATGTATAATGATGATGTATACATCATCGGTGGAGGTGCTATGCTAAGAACTCAAATATATTTGACCGAACGCCAACGTGAACAATTATCCAGAATAGCAAAGGCCGAGGGGAAAAAACAAAGCGAACTGATTCGCCAGGCCGTCGATAACCTGATCGAACAGGCTGGCCCCGGCAGGCGAAAATCGATACTGAATAAAGCCGCCGGGCTCTGGAAAAACCGAACAGATCTGCCTGATTTCGATAATATGCGAAATGACTGGGACAGGAAACAGTGATGGCTGCGCCGATGCTTGTTGATACGGATGTGCTGGTTGATTTTCTTCGAGGATTCAATGAGGCGGTAACCCTGGTGAATACTCATGCTCACCGAATTATCCTTTCCGCCGTGGCCGTTGCGGAACTATATGCCGGCGTCAAAGGTGATAAAGAACAGAATTCCCTTGATAACTTCATATCACTGTTCCCCGTCATTCCGGTAACAGGGGAGATAGCCAAGTCCGGTGGTTTGTACCGGAGTAAATATCGCAAATCGCACGGCACAGGTCTGGCAGACGCAATAATGGCCGCGACTGCCGACTCAGAACGCGCTGAACTTGTAACGCTCAATACCAGACACTATCCCATGTTCAAAGGACTGAAGCCTCCCTATGTGAAGTAGAAGAATCAAGTGGGGACCTCCACCTTAGTTTTGGACGTGAACGCTATAGTCGAGAGGCGGGGACGAATGGCAAATTACCAAATCCAAATGCCAAATGAATGACTAATAAATAATGACTAAAGACTGAAGACCAATGACTAATGACTTATGGCTGGGTACCGAGTTCCGAGTTCACCCGCCCTGCCATTCTTGATTCCCGATCAGGTCCGGAAGGACACGCAGGGAAAGCGGAGAGCCGAAAGCGGAGAGCCGACCGCCTTGTTTGACGAATGACAAATTACCAAATCCAAAATGCCAATTGAAAAACGTGCCACAGAGACACGGAGTTCAGGGAAAGAATTGGGGGGAATACTACCAAATAGCTTAGTGTCTTCGTGCCTTAGTGGCATATTCTGGTTGGGGAACTAACGATCAGTATCATGGTTGGCAAGTAGCGGCTGTTCTGCCTCGATTCAGTGCACGGCAGGTTGCCTCAGGATTATTGGTCAGAACTGCCTGGCACCCTAACCTTCGATAGATATGAAGACGAGCTTCGGGCACCGGGTCCAGCGGGCAGATCCACTGACCGTGCCTTCTGGCAACGAGTGCATATGACGGATTGTACACCAGGAATGGCCACCAGGTCCCCAGGAAATCCGCCCCGGCGAACGGCCACAGAGCAAACCGGCTGACGTATCCGAGAGGTATTTCGCTGTCAAGAGCTCGAATCGTCTTCAGATGGTCGAGCCGGAATGAGATGACAATCGTTCTATCGTAAACATTACTACGTTTGAGCCTC
Organism: uncultured Dehalococcoidia bacterium; assembly: GCA_964506405.1. GTDB lineage: Bacteria > Chloroflexota > Dehalococcoidia > SZUA-161 > SpSt-899 > JBGLNL01. Next base: position 3,352 of record CAZDMY010000251.1, read on the forward strand.
CCGAGGAATTCCCGGCATACTTCCTCTTCGAAAAAACGGCGGCTTTTCAGTTCCAGTGCCAGGCCGATGGAATCAGGGAGCCAGTCGATCAGTTCATCCAGCGTGGGGATCCCCTCACCGGCAAACTGTGCCATCCCGCCCGAAGCGCTCAGGCCCCTGATCTCATCGAGGTTCATCCGGTCAACAGGGCCGGTACCGTCGGTCGTTCTGTCAACCGTATCATCATGAATACAGATGAATTCGCTATCGAGCGTCATCTGAATATCGGTTTCAAGGATATCCGCCCCGTCTGCAACGGCCTGTGCAAATGCCGCCAGGGTGTTCTCAGGACACAGGACCTGGTTGCCCCGGTGCGCCAGCACGTACGGCATTTGATTCCCTCTCAGCGTCCGCAGCCGGGCAACCATTGATGTAAAACGAGGCGAACGGTGTATCTTACCACCCATAAGGCATACTATTCGATATGGCCATATTTGCTGCGATTATAGCATATATCCTTCACCTTGTGGGCAACGATGGAAGGTTCGTCAATCCGGCATGTGCTATAATGGGCTCAAATTTAATTAACCAGGCTGTATTCAGGGGGTGCGCTATGTCAAGAACGGACCGGACGGCTCGGCTGGTAAAGGTAATGGGCCTTCTCAGCCAGAGCGCTCGGGGTTTGAGCCCGAAGGATATTGCAGATAAATGC
>CAZDMY010000252.1:0-4039 GCA_964506405.1 uncultured Dehalococcoidia bacterium
CAGTATCACGAGCGGTCGTTCCGGATGTTCGCCCTGCCATACTTGTGATTCAGCCGTCGCCATCTCTTCGTAACTGCCCCCGAGGTGAACGGTAGCGCTTCTGGCACAATCGGGCGATCTCCATGGGATAGATCCGTCGAGTATCCAGTCCATCTTGAATACCCCGGGGCCGTAGCGGTGCTGCTCAAGTTTGCGGCGGTAACCCGGTGGAAAATTCAGACCCTCGATCGATGCCAGTTGGCGAGGTGTGAGATCGAACATGATTGCTCGGGCGGGCGGAACATCTTTCAGGGAATGCACTTCGAATCCGGTTTGGATTTCCCCTCCCAGCGATTTCAGATAAGATGCCATCGCAGAGGCGATGGTTTGGGAACCTCCCTTTGCAATGGGCCAGCCGACCGCATGGGCAGCCGCCCCCAGTATCATCCCGAAAGCCGCTGTTGTGCGATGGTTAAAGGGCCGAATAGAATGGGAGACGAGCCCTGCGAATAAGGCGCGGGTTCGACCTTCGTTGAAGCGTGATCGAACCAGGCGATCCGCCGATTGGAGTGCTCTGATCCCAAAACGGGCCAGCAGTATCGGATGTCGGGGGAAATGGATAGGCTGTAGTATTTCGGCAATCAGATCTTCCCAGTGATTCACAATAGGATTTGTCAGGCCACAGTAGCTTTTGGCATCTGCTCCCAGACTGTCGGCGGTTTCTTCGATGGATCGTTTCAGCACAACGGCCGTACCATCATCCATCGGGTGAGCCAGCGGTATTGGGGAATGGATCCATTCAACTCCATAATCGGCAAGTGGAAGAGATCGAAAGAAAGGAGATGCCAGGGCGAGTGGGTGTACTGCGGCACAAATATCGTGAATGCAATCCGGCTGTAGCAGTGCTTTGGAGCGAAGTCCCCCGCCAAGAGAATCGCTGGCTTCGATTACCAGCACCGAAACACCATTTCGGGCCAGGGTAATGGCGGCGGCCAATCCGTTCGGTCCGGAGCCGACTATAACCACATCGTATTTGGTATTCTCCGTCATACAAGCCCTGGTGGCATCATCTTCGTGATAGCGAGCTGAAAACCCTTACGGGCGCGTACAGCAGGGTGCGAATTTGAGCATTGTACCAAATATTGCCGCATTCCGACCACTGAAGATGGCGGTCAACAAGAGTGGGTTCCACGGTGATATTGGCCTGCACGCCCAAACGGCTGGCCAGTGAGGTCAGTACATGGGTCCAGATCTTAATCTGCATTTTTGATCCGACCGCCCGGAAGGCAGCTTCGTAAATCGGATCGCTGGCTCGCGCCAGTCCCAGTATCTGAACGACAGTCTGATTGCCGGATGAAAACGCGCTGAAGGTAACCCAGCCGGATTCCGGATGTCCCTGGGGCGTAATGAAAGTAAAAGACAAATCGTCCGCATAAAGGACGAGAACGCCGGTGGAAACGGGCCCGCCCGGCGTAGATGAATCGATGGCAACGATCTCGCCGGGACGGATACCTTCTATCGACGGATAGAACCGATTATACTCCGGCTGGAGCGAAGGGAAATTCTCTTTCATTTCCTTGATTGGCTGCTCCGGTGTAACAGCGGGATCGCTTATTTTCAGTTGGTAGATCTTCTGCCATAACTGGCCGAATCCATTTACCGGCCCGACGGCCCGACGACCGGTGACGTTTCGATCCCAGGCTTCGGGCGGAAGAACCGGTGCTTGAAGCCGGGTTACGGGCTCGGCCCAGTTGCCGCTCTGAAGCGGCTCCAGTTCCAGGGTTAATGTGGGAATTTTGGTCTCATCCAGTGCGATACCGCAGGCAGTCAGCGCATCTTCGGTGTTTTCGTATATCTGAAACCTCTGGTGCAATCCGGTTACAGCCAGTACTTTATGGTGGCTGTCACTGAGACGGCAGGCGATCAATTGCTGAGCACGTTGCCGGATAATAGCATCGAGCTTTACCAGCATGCTGGCGCCTAACCCGTTCATCTTTGTCACCGGGCCGAAATCCAGGATGACGTTCTGCAACCGGCCCGATTCAGAAGGGGCGCAGGCTTCAACCAGAGGTTCTTCGTTGTGATCGACGAGTTCGGCTGGCATCTCGATCATACAGGCGTTGTCGGAAAGCTGGGTTACGTTCATCGGCCCCCCCTTATTATTTAGATAGACAGGCATGCGGTTAATCACTTGTATGCGTTTCTATTGATACCTATATACCATAAGAACTGCAATCCGTGCCGGCGTCAAAGCCGGTTTGGATTGCAGCTACGCAGCCATGTTTTTCCCATGCCTTAAGTATAACTCTTAGAAATCAGACCTTGCCAGCACCCCGCCGAATACCTGCCAGGCGAGTACAGACTTGGCGGTCAGGCTGAGGAGAATGTACATCGATTCACCGAAAAGGTAATCCTTCCAGGGGCCGATTTTTTTATACTGCAATACCATGTTGATGGCGAACGTGGTAAAGAGAAACAGGAGCGATCCCATGATGAAATAGACGAAGGTGGGCATCTCTCCGCTGTTGGCCGAGCCTTGGAAATAGATGAAAACCCCGATCCAGGGAACGATCCCCGCGAAACAGCCGAAATAGAAGGCCGTCCAATTTGTCTTCTGGGTGGTCTGGTTGTGCAGTTCCATCATCAGGCCGAAAAGATTCATTACCGCTGTCAGAGAAAAGAGCCCGATCAGTGCGACGATATCATAAACGCCGCTAAGCATTGCGATCAGGATAATCATCAGGGAGGCGCTGAACGAGTACTCGTACCATCGGGCATAGTTGATGCCGCGCTTCAGGTTGTTCACGTACCATCCGAAGATGCCAGGGGCTGAAACTATGAAATGGGCGATGGCCGACATGAAGAGAAATCCGGCCACCAGGGGGCCCATCTGGAGTTCAACAATATCTTCGGTAATCGCTTTGAGTGTATCCGTCTCGGGCATATAGTTCAGGAATGAACTGCGTATAGGGACCGCATATTCGTTGGTCAGGATGAGCATGAGCACCCCCTGAATCAGGTGAAAGATGCCCATGGCAAGATTGTATTTTCTTAGCTTGTAAAAACGGCTTTCGTATTCCATTCATGTGCTCCTTTGTGATGGTTTACAATTTTGAATGGATATCATTCACCGGCCCCTACCAGCGGCAATTCACGGTCGATCCGAAAGAAAACCACATATCGCGTCAGTTCCTTTCCATACATGGAATAGTTACAGCGCCGGCAGATTTCGGCAACCAGATCATCATCCTGTACTTCACGTACTTTAGTCAGATACAGCCGCTTGCCTTTATAGCCGGTGCCCGATTCCACGAAAAGATAAATGGCCTGCGGGTTGCTCTGAAGATTGGCATGGGTAAGCCGATCCGCCATGATGAACGCGGCGGTGTTATCTTCCATGAAATGAGGTCTTGCATACAGGGCGGCATCGACCTTGCCTGAGGAATCCGAAGTGGCCAGGACTCCGTAACCACTGGCATTTTTGAAATAGTCATTCAATTCCATTATTGTCTCCCGATCTGAGTTGGAAAGATGATAAGACTGTGATTTCCTCGGGGCTTCGAATGCATTCGAAGCCCCGAGGAAATGCCTCATTGCCGTTGGATTACTGATTAATCACCGATATTGACGCCCATCGTTGCATCATCCATGCAGTTCTTCAGATCATCCTCGGATACGTTCTTGGGGTCTTCGAGATCATTGACGTGGCACACGAACTGGTTTCCCGCATTGTCCTTTACCCAAACCCATCCTTTCTCAGTCATAGCGAGCCTCCTTTTTGTTTATTTCACTGCCCGTATTCTATCCTTCCGATTATTGAAAAGTCACAACACGGCATTGTTTTTTATTACAGAAACATAACATTTCGGGCTGTGAAACCATCAGGGTATTCAGTGGTTAGGTGTGAAAGGGATTGCCACCGGAACGGGCTTGATGGACTACGTGAGTTTCAGGGATTGGCTCAACCGGCAGCGTCAGCCTCCGAGAACCGCAATCATAATGAACAGTTGATCGTCATCCTGAAGGGGTTTGTGAAAATCGTTCGCGTAGATACGTTCGT
>CAZDMY010000253.1:0-4029 GCA_964506405.1 uncultured Dehalococcoidia bacterium
TTCCGAGTACTGAGTACGAAGTACTAAGTTCCCGGCACCACCCAGGGGCGGGAGTCGAAGGGAAAGAACCAATAACCAGGAGACAAGAGACAAACAAAGGGAAAGATACAATAACCAAGTAACAAGAAACAAAAAATAACCAAAGGGAAATTACAAAGAAACAAGAGACAAACAAATTCCAAGAGACAAGATACAAACATCAAACAAGAAACAATAACCAAAAAACAAGGAACAAGGGGAAAGATACAAACACCAGGAGACAAGATACGAATGAATGACAAATTTCAAAGCGCAAATGTCAAATGAATTCTGGGGCGGGTGTCAGGGATCTCCCTTTCTCCGATTCCCCGTTTCTCCGGTTCTCAGTCCTGTCCCAACTCAAAACTGTAGAATATTGACTCTTGATTACTTATCCGGATACCGTTCCCCCGAAAACCCCTTTACCACTTCGATAACTTCCGCTACCAGAAAGAGGGAGCCGGTGGCACAGATGAGATCACGCTCACCGGCTTTGGATAACGCCAGCGAAACCGCCTGTGGTACGTTGGTAGTTGATTCGGCCGGTATGTTGTATTTAGCAAATTCGGCCGCCAGAGCCTCCGGATCGTTCGCCCGGGGATGATCTGAGGCAGTGGTAACCACGAAATCGAAAAACGGGGCAAATTCGGCAACCATACCGGCCGAGTTCTTATCGGCTGAGGTGCCAACTATCAGGATCGAGCGGTCATATGAAAAATGTCGTTTCAGCGCTTGCAGCAGCCGGGCAGCCGAATCGGCATTGTGAGCGCCATCGGCAACAAACAACGGGGTTTCCCCCAATATATCAAGCCTGCCCGGCCACTGAGTATTTGACAGGCCTTCGATGATTGGCTCTTTTTCGATTCCCGCCACTTCCAGCGCCGCTACAGCGGCGGCCGAGTTTTCCAGTTGATATCCCCCCAGCAGTGGAATGCGCAGTTCGTATTCTCCGTTACTACCAGCTACCTTTACGGACTGGCCCGATAGATCCGAATCCGCTGCATACCAGCGGATATCCTCCCCAACCGATATCAGCTTTGCTCGATTTCGCTCACAAACTCGGCGAATCACCCCGGCAGCCTCGGCAGCCTGAGGGGCGCAGACGACCGTTACTTCGGACTTGATGATCCCGGCCTTCTCCGCTGCAATCTCAGCAAGCGTATCGCCCAGCACGGCGGTGTGATCCAGGCTGATGGAGGTGATCACACACACGTCCGGCTTCGGGACTACGTTGGTGGCATCCAGCCGCCCCCCCAGCCCCGTCTCCAGCACCTGGAAATCCGCCCCCCTTCTGGAAAAATGGTAAAACGCCAAGCCGGTAAGGACCTCAAAGGTGCTCAATTCCCCATATTCTCCCTGGTTTGTGGCTTCAATATGGGGTTTTACCTCGAGCACAGCCCGGGCGAATTCATCTTCTGTAATGAGTTCGTCGTCTATCTTAATCCGCTCTCGCATCGTATGTAAATGCGGGGAAGTATAGAGTCCGGTTCGAAAACCAGCCGTCTTCAGGGCCGCAGCGATCATAGCGGCAGTGCTGCCTTTGCCTTTGGATCCGGCAATATGGATCGTCCGCCGGTTCAGATGGGGTGAGCCCAACCGTTCGAGAAATTCCTCCATCCGGCGCAGGTCCCATCGCTCGGCATACCCGGCGCCGGGCCAGCGCTCGAAATCGGCGAAGCTTAAAACATAATCGAGGGCTTGTCGGTAGTTCATAAGGGAGATTTGGGGATATTATAGCACACCGCTCGAAGGCATACGTATCCGGGTGACTTGCGGTAACGTACTCAGGTAGCTTATACTAAATGCACAATGAAGAATAGACATTTTATCACGATGGCGGACCTTAGTTCTGAGGAACTTCAGCACCTTCTGGATCGCGCCCTCGAGATGAAACGAAATCCCTACCAGCAATTGCTCAGAGGTAAAATCCTGGGGATGATATTCGAAAAACCCTCGCTTCGGACCAGGGTCAGCTTCGAAGTGGGCATGGTCCAACTGGGCGGGCATGCCATATATATCTCGAAAGATGAGATCAGTCTCGGCAAGCGGGAACCCGTTTCGGATGCCGCCCGCGTCCTGAGCCGGTACATGGATCTGATCATGGCACGCACCTACGCCCATAGTTCCGTAGAAGGCCTGGCCCAATATGCAGACGTACCGGTGATCAACGGGCTTTCCGATATGGAGCATCCGTGTCAGGCCGTAGCGGACATTTTGACCATTTACGAGAAAAAGGGGAAACTGGCGGGGGTCAATGTCGCCTATATTGGTGACGGAAACAACGTAGCCGCCAGCCTGTATCTGGCGTGCTCGCTGGCAGGGGCCAGCTTCAGATTCGCTTCCCCGAAAGGATATGAAATCCCGGATGCTATCCAGAAGACTGGCCAGCAAATCGGCAGTCAATCACTGAATGCCTTTAATCGGCCTGAGGATGCTGCAGAGGGGGCCGATGTGCTATATTCCGATGTCTGGACCAGCATGGGGCAGGAAGGCGAGAGCGAACAACGTCGCAAGGATTTCGCCGGGTTCCAAATCACACCGGAACTGCTTGCCAGAGCCAGGCCGGATGCAATCCTGATGCACCCGATGCCCGTCCATCACGGGGAGGAATTTGCTGAGGGCCTGATCGATTCCCCCCAATCGGTGCTGATCGATCAGGCAGAGAATCGCCTTCATGCCCAGAAAGCCGTTATGGCCGAATTGATGAAGGTGTGAGTTGCTGGAATTGAACTTGTATTGCGTGGCTTTAGCCTCGCTTCTAGCGACCCTGAAGGGTCGCACTACGAGTAAGGTATTAACCTGCTTTAGATGAGTATTTCAACTATCGATATTAAAGTCCGCGGATATCATGTCGATCTCTACGGGCATGTAAACAACGCCCGTTACCTCGAGTTCATTGAAGAGGCCCGCTGGGCGTTTGCTGAAGATACCCTGGATCTGGCCGCATGGCAGGAAAAAGGGATCGGCTTTTCCATTGTGAATATAACCATCAACTACCGCAAGCCAGCCTTTATGGGAGATGTCCTGGAGATAAGGACAAAACTGGCGAAACTGGGTAATGCCAGTGGCACAATTCGTCACGAGATCTTTCTGAAAGGTACTGATTCATTGGTTCTCGATGCCGATGTGACCTTCGTCATGGTTGATGCGCAGACCGGCAAGGCCATCCCGATCAAGGGTGAAATCCGCCGGATGTTCGAAATGCTGGCCGGATCGTAATCGTAACACTTGCCCGCTCGTTTTATGAATATTGTCTGCAATACTTCATAAGCTTAGAATGAGTGGATTGTGCAAATTTCTATTATTCAACTTCACAATTCTCTTGTTGCACCGGAGATTCCCGATTACTCGGGAATGATAAATACCTGGTAGTGACCTGTCAGTACCCGGTTTTTCGAAAAATTCTACCCAATATGATAAACTTTCCCTACTGAAGAACCCGGAACCACTTAATCAGGAGGTTTCCTATGGCGGATTATGATGCAATTGTGATAGGGGCGGGGCACAACGGGCTGGCGGCGGCCACTCAACTGGCCAGAAACGGCCTTTCCGTACTGTGTATCGAAAAAACCCACGGGCCAGGCGGTATGGCCGCCACCCGAGAATTATTCAAAGGATTTAAACATAATGTCGGCGCCTGGGCTTTGCTGATATTCCGAGATGAGATGATCCGGAAACTTGGACTCGAAGCGTACGGGATCGAGTTCGTGCGACCGCGCAGTTCCTACTGTGTCTATGGTGCCCCTGAAGATACTCCCTTCATCGGGTACACTGATGAAAATGAAATAGCCAACCACATAATGAACGATCATGGCATGGATGCAGTCGAGAGCCTGGCAAATATGGCCAATTTCCTTCAAAAATACAGGGACTTGCTGGACAAACAGATTTACCAAGCGCCCGACCCGCTGGAAAAACTCATCGCCAATGAACCTGATCCGGAAACCAGGGGAGCACTTATGAAACTTGTTCACGGCAGCGTGATGGACGTGCTGCGTCAGTTCTTCCGCG
>CAZDMY010000254.1:0-4000 GCA_964506405.1 uncultured Dehalococcoidia bacterium
CGTCGCCTCCTCGTGATGACAGGCGATAAAGGAACCGGACTCCTCGTGATGACATTAGTACAGTGAAATGGAGGAAACATGCAAAACAAAAACAGTAACATAACAACAGAAAACACTCGGGAAACTACCAATCCCGTAAGATACGACGTCTCGCTGCTCTCAGGTGACGATCTCTATCTTTTCAACGAAGGGTCCCACTATCGGCTGTACAACAAGCTCGGTGCCCATCCCATGGATATGGCCGGAACACCGGGCACGTATTTCGCTGTCTGGGCTCCAAATGCCCGAAAAGTATCCGTCATCGGCGATTTCAACGCCTGGGACGACGATATGCATCCGCTGGCCACCAAAGGGGAATCCGGCATCTGGGAAGGATTTATCCCCGAACTCGGGAATGGCACTATTTACAAGTACCGGATTCATTCTCACTACGGGGATTATACCGTCGACAAGGCCGATCCTTTCGCGTTTTTCTCAGAGCTCCCGCCGGCGACCGCTTCAATCGTGCAGGAGCTTGAATACGAATGGGAAGATCGGGATTGGATGCAAACGCGTCCGCACTTCAACAACTACCAGTCACCGATGTGTATCTATGAGATGCATCTGGGCTCGTGGCGCCGGGTAGTGGGTGACGATCGCCGCTACCTTACCTACCGGGAACTGGCCGATGAACTGCCGGCATACCTGAACGAAATGGGGTTCACCCATGTCGAATTCATGCCCGTGATGGAACATCCTTTCTATGGTTCCTGGGGATATCAGATAACCGGATTCTTCACCCCGACCAGCCGGTACGGAACCCCTCAGGATTTCATGTACCTGGTGGATTGTCTGCACCAGCACAACATCGGTGTGATCCTGGACTGGGTGCCTTCTCATTTCCCCAACGATGCACATGGCCTGGGTTACTTCGATGGGACCCATCTATATGAGCACAGTGATCCCAGGCAAGGGATCCATCCCGATTGGAACAGCTTTATCTTCAATTACGGGCGAAACGAGGTCCGCAGCTTCCTGCTCAGCAATGCCCTGTTCTGGCTGGAGCGTTATCACGTCGACGGACTGCGCGTCGATGCCGTGGCCTCCATGCTCTATCTCGATTATGCTCGTACCGGGGTGGACTGGATCCCGAACAAATACGGGGGTAACGAAAACCTGGAAGCCATAAGCTTCATACGGCGATTTAATGAGGCAGTGTACGGTGAAACTGAGGGTACTCAAACCATCGCCGAGGAGTCCACCGCCTGGCCCTCGGTTTCCCGTCCTACCTATGTAGGCGGACTGGGATTCGGTCTGAAGTGGGATATGGGCTGGATGCACGATACACTGGTGTATTTCTCCAAAGATCCCATCCACCGGCGGTATCACCATAACCTGCTGACCTTCCGTGGGATTTATGCATTTTCGGAGAATTTCGTATTGCCCCTCTCCCATGATGAAGTGGTACATGGGAAAGCGTCGCTATTGAGCAAGATGCCCGGAGACGACTGGCAGAAATTTGCCAATCTGCGCTTGTTATATGGATACATGTATGCCCAGCCTGGGAAAAAGCTGCTCTTCATGGGAGGCGAGTTCGGCCAGCGGCAGGAGTGGTCCCACGATGAAAGCCTCGAATGGTACCTGCTGGAATATACTCCCCACCAGGGCTTACAGAGATGGGTGAAGGATCTCAATCATGCCTGCCGAAGCTATCCCGCGCTCCATCAACTCGATACCGACCCCGCCGGATTCGAGTGGATCGATTGCCAGGATGTGGAATCGGGGGTGATCAGCCTGCTGCGCCAGAGTGTCGGCCGGCAGGATATCGTGATAGCCGTATTCAATTTCACGCCGGTCCCGCGAAAAAACTACCGGGTTGGGGTGCCGGTTGCCGGATTCTGGAAAGAGTTGCTCAACAGCGATGCGTCGGATTACGGCGGCTCGGGCCAGGGAAATATAGGGGGGCTCAATTCGGCTCCGATTCCTTCTCACGGCCGGTTCCACTCCCTCACGCTTACCTTGCCTCCGTTGGGTGCTTTGTTCCTCATGCACGAAGATAATAGCTCTTTTGTCTAACCGGGGATAACCGAAAGAAGGATGTCTGGCGCGGTCCCTCCGATTTAGACTGAGAGAACACGGAGGTCGAGCATGTTGTATGAAAAACAAATAAGGGAAGCCATTTCCGACCGCGCCATGCCGCATGGATCGGATCAGTTTGCCGGGCTTGGCATTCAGGTTCAGGACCGTCGAGCGATCCTGAAAGGCAGGGTCAGATCCCTCTGGGCACAAAAGGTGGCTGAGGAAGTCGCCTATAGCATGCCGCAGATCTATGCGGTCGAAAATCAGCTCAAGATCAAGGGGGAAGGCATGGCCGTCTCCGACGAGGCGCTTCGGGTGCAAATTAGCCAGATACTCGAACTGGAGCCAGCTACGCATTCGACACCGATAAACGTCTCCGTCTCGAGCGGGCAGGTGACTCTCGAGGGCCGCGTCGGTTCCTATCCGCAAAAGGTCAGGGCCGAAGAGCTGGCTTCAGTCGTAGAAGGTGTGGTAGCGGTTAAGAATCGGCTGTCGGTGGACTATCCGGAGAAGCTGCCGGATACTGAAATCGCCGCCGATATCTATCGGGCACTCCGAGACGATGCCACCGCCCACACAGAAAGCATCAGCGTGGACGTGGTAAATGGAGTAGTTACCCTCTCGGGCACTGTGCCCACATGGACGATATATCTCGACGCCGAGGATACCGCCCGGCACACGCCCGGCGTGCGAAGCGTCCGCAATCAGCTCACGATCGAGTGAAGCATGCCCTGTAGCTGTGTCATTGCTTGCATTTTTACCTGTCATTGCGAGCCCGCGAAGCGGGCGTAGCAATCTCCTTTTGAACCGGGAGGTCGCCACGTCGCGTTCCGCTCCTCGCGACGATAGCTAAAAAACAATTTTCTTTCAGCCTCCTCGTGAAGACATCTTTGGTAAGCATATAATTGAAAGTTTAGTTGTCATTGCGAGCCCGCCGCAGCGGGCGTGGCAATCTCCTGGCTGAGCAGGAAAACCGCCGAGCAAAATTGAGCTGAAAAACGTCTATTTTATATGAGGACAAAAGTGAATGAAGTAAAGCTTCGAGAACAATCTGGTAATCGACACGTCCCTCCCAAACCGATCGACGAAGCGGAACGGTCGCCGAAACCGGTCGGGGCACTGGATGACTTGATCCAATTGTATCTGAGTGATATGGGCGAGCTCCCTATGCTGAAGGCCAGAGATGAGGTCCGGCTCGGACAAAAACTCGAGCTTGCCCGCCGCCTGGAAGAGTTGTCCCAAAAATGGCAAAACGAGCACGGGCGCGCCCCTTCGGAGGTCGAGTTGGCCGCTACAATTCTGGCTCGGATCGCCCGAAATATGAGTTTGGTGAACGAAATCCGTAATTATGTTCAAACACCCGGGCATGCACCACTGTATGAAGTGCTTTTCTCAGATCGGGTATCTCAGTTGATCGATGATCCGGTCGACTCGGATTTGGTCACCTTTATCGCGGATCGTCAGGATGTCGTCAAAGAGCAGGCGGAAAAGGCGCTTATCGATCTCTCAACGGATCGCAACTTAATTGGTGCTGAGCTGATTCGGGAAATGGAAAGGGATAGCCTCCCGGACCAGCTCTCAGATAAAAACACCCTGAAAAAAGTGAAATTACTGTGTGCCACTCATAGCGCATCTATCGAAAACCACCTGGCAAAAGTCCGGGAACAGGGAGAGCAGGCCAGGGAGACACTCATCGAGGCCAATTTGCGACTGGTGGTGAGCGTGGCCAAGAAATATCAGGGAAAGGATCTGGCGTTTCTCGACCTGGTTCAGGAAGGAAACACCGGTCTGGCCCGCGCCGCACAGAAATTCGACTACCGGCGGGGATATAAGTTCAGCACCTACGCCACCTGGTGGATCCGGCAGGCGATCACTCGGGGAATCGCCGATCAATCCAGGACCATCCGCATCCCGGTTCACATGATGGAAACACTAAATCGGA
>CAZDMY010000255.1:0-3982 GCA_964506405.1 uncultured Dehalococcoidia bacterium
TTCCGACAATCCGGTAGCCTCTTCCTCCTTTTGCGCCAGGGAATTTGACAAGCGCAGGCCCATCAATCTGGTCTGGTTCGATGATTTTCGGCCGCCTCAGACCTGCCGCCTTCATCCATTCAAACATTTTCATCCGGTTGCGCTCCCATATGACACTGGATCTGTTTCCGAATATTGGAAGTTCCATGTCGTTGAATGCCTCTCCCGTATACTCCACAAAAGAACCATGAGGTATTATTATCGCATTATTCTGACGGAGCTCTTCTGTTGGGATGTTTGAGAAATCATCAACTTCAATGAATTCGTCGGGTCTTCCATAGGGGAACGATTCATAAAGTTCCTTCTTTCCCTTCTGCCGGACGCTTCCGGTGAGCAGCCCGATGGTTATCGGCCTGCCCAGGACCGAATTGAAAGAGCGGAGGATACCTTCACCATCGGTAGCCCCCAGCAGTTTGCAGATGCCGTTGAAATGCTGCTCCGCCAGTATCTCGGTGGGTGCCATCAGTGCGGCCTGTGCTCCGCCGGCTACCGTGACCAGCATAGCGGCGGTGGCCACCACCGTCTTGCCGCTGCCGACATCGCCGTGCAGCAAGCGGCTCATGGGCCTGGGGCTGGAGATGTCCTTTATGACATCTTTCAAAGCACCCTGCTGAGCAGTTGTCAGTTCAAAGGGGAGGCTCTCAAGAAACCGGGAAAGATACGCCGCATCGGGTTCCAGGCGGATGCTTCTGGCTCCCTGCCGGCGTCGGTACCGCCTGGCGAGCACCCCGATCTGGATAATGAATAGTTCATCAAACGCCAGGCGGCGACGGGCTTTATGGCCTGAGGTTTCATCTTCAGGATAATGCGCCAGGTGGATGGCTTCGGCCAGATCCATCAACCGGGCATTTTGCCGGACGACTTCCGGGAGGAAATCGGGCAGGCCGGGCAGGCAGGTATCGAGAGCCTGCAGGACCAGCCGGCGGACCTGACGCGGATACAGCCCCTCCGTGAGCGGATATACCGGGATGATCTGGCCGGCTTCGAATACATCGTTACGGCCGAGGAATTCATAGGAACCGGGCTGAAAAGTCCGCTGCCCCCGCCGTATATCCACCTTGCCGCTAAGGATCAAGCGGGTATTAGGATTGAATTTCTCAAGCAGGTAGGGCTGGTTGAAAAAGGCCATTGACATTGTTCCGGTATCATCCCCGACGATCACATCGATAACCTCCATCCGCCGGGTTTTGCGGCGGGTGGCCTGCCACACCTGGACTACGATGCTCTGTTCCTCGCCGGGTTTCAAGCGGGCGATCGGGACCGGTGCGCTGTAATCGATATGGCGACGGGGGAAGAAATACAGGATATCGCGGACGGTGTTCAAGTCCAGTTTGTGGAACCGGGGTAGCATCTTGGTGCTGATTCCTTTGAGGGCGGTAATTGGGGAATCGAGGGAGATGCCGGTTTTTGCCGAACGTGCCGGTTTTCGGTGTGCCGGTTTCTGAGGTTGCCCGGGTTCGAGCAGCGAACGGACCCACTTTTCCCGATCCGGCAAATTCAATTCTGCATAGCTGGGATACGGCAGGGGGATCCGTTTGGGGTTTTCTTTAGCAAACCGCTCGAGCAGACGGTCCAGCCCGCCGCTGACGGCGGCGTTTGTATATCCCCTGGATTGTTCCAGTGCGAGGACTTTGCGAAGTTGCTCGAAATCCAATGATTTATACCAGAATTCGAGATCATACCGGGCGGTGAATCCCCTCAACAACGCCGATCGCCAAAGCGCCCGGACCGAGGTAGGTGCCGATCACCGGCCCGATTCTTGAACGGCGGATTCGGCCTGGTTCGCAGCAGTCACCAATCCCGTCGATAAAAGGTGCCAGGTCATCAGGTGTCGTGCTGTGAAGCAAGGCGATTTCTTCGATATTATCGAATCCATGGACATATTCCAGAAGCTGAGCGATCGCTTTCTTCCGAGTACGGGTCTTTCCTTTCGGCTGAACCTCCCCCTCGCCCATGCCGATCAGGGGCTTGATACTCAGCAGAGTGCCCATGAGTGCCTGGGCCTTGCCGATCCTCCCGCCTTTTTGCAGGTATTCCAGCGTATCTACGGTACCGAAGAAGTGAGTGCGGGGAATCGATTCCTGAACCACCTCAATCGCCTCATCAAGCGTAGCGCCTTTTTGCACGGCTCGCGCCGCTTGGATAACGATCAATCCCAGCCCCATCGAAGCCTGGAGTGAATCCATTATTTCAATCCGGCAGTGGCCGTTCAGACCGTCGCGGGCCAGGAGGGCTGAGTTATAGGTTCCGCTGAGTTTGGGAGAGATATGGATCGAGAGGATATCACAAGTTTCATTGCCAAGTTTCTGATAGACTTCAGCGAAGGCCGCCGGCGCGGGTTGAGAGGTGGTGGGAAGCGACCGGCATCCGGCCAGCATTTCGTAAAATTCATCGGCTTTAAGGTCGACCCCATCGAGATATGTTTGAGGCCCGAAATGCACGCTCAGGGGAACGACCGTGATATCCAGTTCCCGAATGATGTCTTCCGGGAGGTCTGCGGTGCTGTCGGTCACAATTTTAACGGTCAAAAATACTCCTGTTACTCGGCTGAGATGAGGTAATGATAATGCGGCTGCCCTCCGTATACGATCTCCACTTCCAGTTCCGGGAACCGGTTCCGGACGGGATCAAACAACTCCTCGGCTTCAGCCCAGTCAATGCCGTTGCCGTAGTAAACCGTCAGGATTTCGCAATCGGTGATATCCATTTTTTCCAGGAGCCGGTCCAGGACTTTTTCGATAGTATACTCCGCCACAGAGAGTTCATCGTCGATAAAGCCGATCATCTGGTTTTCTATTACGCGAAGATCGTTGTGCTGCATGGAGCGCATAGCGGTGGCGATACGCCCGGTGCGTACTCGATCCATGTCTGCGGACATGTTTTGGATATTGGTATCGAGGTCAGCTTCGAAATTGAATGCCACCAGCGCAGTGATCCCCTGCATGATCGTCCGGCTCGGTACGATGGCCACCTTCTTTTCCGCCAGCTCGCAGACGCGTTGGGCGGTGGGTACGATATCGGGATTGTTCGGAATGATGATGACCTCATCGGTGGGCACTGCATCGACGGCGCGGAGCAGGTCTTCAACGCTGGGGTTCATGGTATCTCCTCCGGGCACTACATACGTAGCACCGAGGCTTTTGAATATCTCGATCAAACCTTCCCCGGAGGCAACCGTAACGGTGGAGATATTTCCTGCCACGAGCGGTATTTCCGCGGCCCGGCCGGCCATGAAATCACGGTGCTGTTCCTGCATGTTATCGATTTTGAGGCGGTGCAGGGTGCCCAGCGTAACCCCGTAACTGAGAACCGCTCCCGGGTCGAAAGTATGGATATGCACGCGGGCCGTCCTTTCGTCGCCGACCACCAGGACATGTTCCCCCATTTCGTAGAGGCGTGCTTTTATCGAGTCCAGTTCCAGGGTCGTTCCCTGCAAAAGGAACTCGGTACAGTATCCATACTCCGTCGAGCTGCCCCTCTGCTCCGAAATGGCTGTCATGGCCTGTAATTCGGCAGGAAGCGTGTATTCCTCCAGGTCCCGGCCTTCCAGGTAGGCGAGTATTCCTTCCAGTATCAGGCGAAGCCCTTCGCCACCGGCATCCACCACCCCTGATTCGCGCAATACCGGCAGTAGATCCGGGGTCCGCTTAACGGATTCGCGAGCCTCCCGGACGGTATTTTCGATAATGGCATGCAGATCGCCGGGGTTGAGTGACGCCGTATTAGCAGCCCGAGCCGCTTCACGCATAACAGTGAGGATTGTTCCCTCGGTCGGCTGGCTGACAGCTTTATCGGCCATCACCGAGGCCTGTTGCAAGGCACGCGTAATATCGGCGGAGGAAAAGGATTCCTTACCTTCGAGCCCCTGGGCCAGTCCTCGCAGTATCTGGGACAGGATTACCCCGCTGTTTCCGCGAGCGCCCATTAGAGCGCCTCTGGCCAT
>CAZDMY010000256.1:0-3975 GCA_964506405.1 uncultured Dehalococcoidia bacterium
CAGAGGGTTCAATGGATGCCTCAAACATGCTGAAGCCTATGCTGGCACGTGGCGAGCTTCACTGCATCGGTGCCACAACATTGAATGAATACCGGAAATACATCGAAAAGGATGCCGCCCTGGAGCGCCGGTTCCAGCCGGTAATGACGGACGAACCGACGGTAGAGGATACCATCAGCATTCTCCGCGGTTTACGCGAGCGCTATGAAGTGCATCACGGGGTAAAAATACTGGATTCCGCATTGGTTTCTGCCGCGGTACTTTCCGATCGTTATATCAGTGACCGGTTCCTGCCGGACAAAGCCATCGACCTGGTGGATGAGGCCGCTTCCAAACTCAAAATGGAAATCGACAGCATGCCTGTTGAGCTTGATGAGATTGAGCGGCGTATCATGCAGCTTGAGATCGAGCGAGAGGCACTTAAGAAGGAAAAGGATACTGCTTCCAAGGATCGCCTGAAAAACCTGGAAAAAGAGCTTGCTGATTTGAAAGAAGATAGCAGTACACTGAAAGCGCAATGGCAGCAGGAGAAAGAAGCCATCCAGGCAATCCACCAGACAAAGGAGCAGATTGAGCAAGCCAACATAGATATCGAAAGAGCAGAGCGTAATGCAGACCTTGAAAAAGCTGCGCAACTACGCTATGGAACCATGGTAGAGCTTGAAAAGCAGTTGAAAGAAAAAGAAGCGCAACTGGCTGAACTTCAGACACATCATAAGATGTTGAAAGAAGAGGTCAGTTCAGAAGATATCGCCGAGGTTATCAGTCGTTGGACGCATATCCCTGTCAGCAGACTGCTGGAGGGTGAAATTGAAAAGCTGCTCAAAATGGAGGAACGGATCCATCACCGGCTGGTCGGCCAGGATCATGCGGTCTCTGCGGTGAGTAACGCCATCAGGCGGGCCCGTGCCGGGCTTCAGGATCCAAACCGCCCGCTGGGCAGCTTCATCTTTCTGGGGCCGACCGGTGTAGGAAAGACGGAACTTGCTCGCGCTCTGGCTGAATTTCTCTTTGATGATGAGCAAGCCATGATTCGGCTTGATATGTCTGAGTATATGGAAAAACATACGGTATCCCGGTTGATAGGCGCTCCGCCCGGATATGTCGGCTATGATGAAGGAGGTCAATTGACGGAATCCGTTCGTCGCAAGCCATATTCTGTGGTTTTATTTGACGAAATCGAAAAGGCGCATCCGGATGTGTTCAACACACTCCTGCAGATACTGGATGACGGCCGGCTGACTGATGGGCACGGGAGAACGGTTTACTTTAAAAATACAGTGGTAATCATGACATCCAACCTGGGCAGCCAGTTGTTCGATACAACTATCACCGATGAAGAATCTATCCGGGAACAAATGATGGATATGTTACGTATTCATTTCCGGCCCGAGTTTCTGAATCGGCTGGATGAAATTGTGATCTTTCACTCACTGGACCGCGAACACATCAAGCAGATAATTGAAATTCAGATCCAGTATCTGGCCAGGCGTTTGTCGGACCGGCACATGACTATCGAATTGACCGAACCCGCCAAGGAACAGCTGGTTTCCGAGGGATACGATCCCTTGTATGGTGCCCGCCCCCTTAAACGCACCATCCAGCGGCGGATTCTGGACCCACTGGCGCTCAAAGTTCTGGAAGGGGCTTTTGCCGATGGAGATACCATAGTGGTCGATACTTCGGAGGGTGAATTCGATTTCCGCTCAGTGGTTGAAACAGAAGTCGTTGAATGATCAACTGCACAGAGAAAACGTGATTTACCGACCCTGTTCTTTTCATAGAACAGGGTCCTTCTCTATGGATATACTCACTTTCTTTACTGGACTGGACACTTCGATTGGAAAACTAGTACAATACAACTCAGCAATAGAATCAAACCTGTAAATCGATGCATTGCATCTGAAGCACATCAGGTTCATTTTTTAACCAGCATGACCAGAAGGAGGAAATCATGACCGAAGAGAAAAAGAACGTTCCGATACCGGCAGCACTTTATGACGCTATCGACGGGCGGGTAAAGGAGACCGAATTCGGCTCTGTAGAAGAATACGTCACCTTCGTACTGGAAGAAGTCCTAAAGGATGACGACGAAGAAGAAGAAATCGCGTTCAGCCCTGAGGACGAAGAAGAAGTGAAAAAGCGGCTGCGTGCGCTCGGTTATCTGGATTGAACTCCCGGCCATTATGGGGCAGCCTTTATGTTAAGTAGCAATGTTAATTATATTGTTTCCGGATTGGAGCGTTCTGGCACTTCGGTAATGATGCAGATGCTCTATCGCGGCGGTATTCCGGTAGCTTTTGATGAATCGAGACCCGCCGATGAACACAATCCAAAGGGATATTACGAACTGGCCGGTGGAAAGATCATCAATCAGTTGATGGATGGAACATTTGATATGAAAGCTCACACCGGCCGTGTTGTAAAGGTGACTGCTTACGGGCTTAAATTCCTGCCGGAGGGGAAATACAGGATCGTATACATGAAAAGAAACCTGGACGAAGTGATCCGCTCCATGCACAAAATGGGCGGGGATCAGATTGACCAGGAAAAGGACAAATTACTCTTCGGAAAACTCGATTCCGTTTCATTGAAGCTGCTATCCGATCGCGAAGATATCTCCTTTGTTACGATTAAGTATCATGATGTAATCGAAAATCCCCGTAGAGAAATCGAGAAGGTATCGAATTTCTGGGAAGTATCGATCGATTTCGAAAAGGCAGTCGAGGCTGTCGATTCAAAACTTTACCGTAATCGGGTTGTCAAATGAATTGCTAAATACAGGGCTACTAAGCAAATTCTGTACTTAGCAAATATCTATTGATAATAGTTGCGTGTTTGGCCAGTACTATGATGACCTCTAACAGCCTCGCTATCTCCACTTCGGTTTACAGGGCTTATACTGAGTTTATAGTCTATTCTCATCATATAGTTTCTTTATGTTAAGCGCAAAGCAGGCGGTCTAACGGGCACTCTGGGCTGGCTGTCTGGCAAATCCAATACACCAAAGAACTTTCTATGAGCACAATCGTCAACCAGTCGTTAAAAAGAATAATCAAGAGCTCCGGTTTGGTTCTTGTTGGGATAGGGGCAGAAGCTGGTTTCGGACTCATTATCAAACTGGTAATCATCAGATGGATACTAACTCCAGGCGATTTTGGGGTTTACTCGTTTGCAATGAGTTGCTTCACAGTGGTGACAACTCTGGCAACACTGGGATTGAGAACAGGGGTCCCGCGACAACTGGCATACTTCAGAGGGGCTCAGGAAGGCGGAAAGGCCAGAGCGGTGGTAATTTCTGCTCTACAGATAGCCACGTTATCCGGCGTATTGTTTGCAGTACTTCTCTTCTTTCTATCTGATCCGGTTGCCGGTCTAATTGATGAACCGGGCGTTGCTAAACCGCTGAAAATCATCTCAATTGCCATTCCGTTGCTGACTCTGAACAACATATTATGCTCGATATTTCGTGGTTTTGGCAAAACGGCTCCAAAAGTCATCTTCAATCAGATTCTAAAATACGGCTTGTTTCTGCTGCTCGTCGGTGGCATATTCCTCTTCGACTTCTCGCTGATTCCTTTAATATGGGCATTTGTCATTTCCAATTCTTTAGCTTTGGCCGGGATAGTAACTTATTCTTTCCTAAACAATCCATTACCACGCGAAGAAAGCAAAGGTATTCCCACCCGAAAAATCAGACATGAATTGTTCCTGTTTTCATTACCACTTCTGGGTTCCATGTTTTCAGTGCAAATTATTAATCGGCTGGATACATTCTTTATCGGATATTACATGGGCAAAACAGATATTGGTCTTTATCATGCGGCCTTGCCGCTGGTACACTTGTTACCTATTGCCTTAGATGCAATCAGGTTTCTTTATGTGCCCGTGATGTCGGAATTATTCGGCCGAAAGGATATTGAAGCAATAAAGAGAAGTTACACAATACTGACCAAGTGGGCTTTTTCAGTGACA
>CAZDMY010000257.1:0-3938 GCA_964506405.1 uncultured Dehalococcoidia bacterium
GAGACCCCTTGGGCTCCTGTTCGGGACCGGCGCTCATTCAGGGCAAACAGTAGATTTGGCACGAATGGGAAACCAGGATACAGAGCAGAGCTGGAGCCTACCGGTGAGCGAACCGGCCGAGACAGGTAGGGAGGCGAAACCCCGACAAAGGGCGACGCCACCGAAGGCCCTTGGGGAGTCGGATCACTCCATAGTACTCCGAGACGGTAGGGCCGATCACATGGGGAAGGGGGTGACAGTCATACGCAGTCCGCAAAGGCCACTCGCGCCGGACATTGTAGGGCCGGGGAACGTCGAGCCAACCTTCCTGCGGGCGATATCCACGAAGGCGGGTACTGCGAAAGCCCACCGATTCCAAAACCTCTACGGCTGCCTGAATGAATCGCTCCTGCACCACGCGTGGCGGACCCTGAACAAGCGGGGCGCACCGGGCGTGGACAAGGTGAAGATTGCCGAGTATGGAGAGAATCTGGACGACAACATTCAGCGGCTGGTAGAGCGCCTGAAACGGAACGAGTACCGGAGCCGGTTGATTCGGCGCAAGTACATTCCGAAGGGAAACGGCAAAGAGCGTCCGTTGGGGATCCCGGTCGTGGAAGATCGGCTGCTCCAAGCGGCGGCTCGTCTGTTGCTTGAGGCGATCTATGAAAAGGACTTCCTGCCGGCGAGCTACGGCTACCGGCCAGGCATAGGCGCCCAGCAGGCGGTCAAGGACCTCACGTACGAGCTGCAGTTCGGTCGTCATGGCTATGTTGTCGAAGCCGACATCAAAGGCTTCTTCGACAATATCGACCACGACTGGCTGCTGCGGATGCTCGGCGAACGGGTCGACGACAAGCCGTTTCTCGGACTCATCGACAGTTGGCTGAAAGCTGGCATTCTGGAACGCGACGGCACAGTGGTTCACCCGCACACCGGTACACCGCAGGGTGGAGTGATCTCGCCGGTTCTGGCGAACATCTACCTGCACTACGTGCTTGACCTGTGGTTCGAAAAGCGGGTCAGGCCGAACAGTGCCGGTCAGGCGTATCTGATCCGCTTTGCCGATGACTTCGTCTGTGCGTTTCAGTATCGGCGGGAGGCACAGCGGTTCTATCGGGCCTTACCGAAGCGACTGGCTGCCTTCGGCTTGGCCATCGCTCCGGAAAAGACCCGAGTGCACCGCTTCAGCCGCTTCCACCCGACCCGCACACGGCGGTTCACCTTCCTCGGCTTCGAGTTCTACTGGGAAGCCGATACCAAAGGCACCGCCCGTGTCTGGCGAAGGACCAGCCGGAAGAAGCTGCGCAGCGGGATCAAAGCCTGCAAGGAGTGGCTGAAAGCACGCCGGTATCTTCCGCTACCGGCGCTGCTGGCGACGATGAAACGCAAGGTGCGGGGGCATTACAACTACTTTCGCGCCGTTGGCAACGTCTCGTCACTTTGGTGCTTTCATAAGGCCGCGCTCAGCCTCCTTTACAAATGGCTGAACCGTCGGAGTCAAAGGCGTAGTCTGACCTGGGATGGCCTCAAGCGCGTGTTGGATGCCCATGGGTTTCCGACCCCTTCCGAGGCGATGGCAGGCGTTCGGAATCGGGGGCTTGCGTGAAGGCTCGACTTTCTGCGCGAGTGAGTATGACTGAGGAGCCCGGTGCGGGAAAACCGCACGCCGGGATCTGTGCAGGGGGCGCCGGGTAACCGGTGTTCCTACTGCGACAATTCATACGGAGGGATTTGTGCGCAAGACCTTGATTTTCGGTAATGGCCTGGGTATGTCGCTAGACGACCAGCATTTCAATTTGCCGAGTGCGCTGAATGATGTTTGGTATGGCGGCAGCATAGATGACACTCATAAACAAATGATCGCTGCTTGTCTCCCGGGTCAGGAGGTCCGATGCCCGCAAGGAGAGCACGAACTTGATCTCCTTCACATTGCGGTTACCTCATGCGATCAGCTAAGAGCAATAGATGCGCCTCCAGATATACATTGGCTTACTCCGCATGGGTGGGACTTCCCTACCGTTTGTCGAGGATTTATTTCGAAGGTTGCAACTAGACTTTACGACTACGGAGGGATGTTGCCTCAAGAGTTTTCTAATCCACTAGCGGATTTCTTAAGGCATACTAACAGCCATGTGGCAACGTTGAATTACGATAAGCTCCTGTATGATTTCCTGATAGAGACAAGGCTTGTTGACGGCTATCGGGGTAATCTGGTTGATGGTATTTGGGATACCGCCGGCTTTCGACGGGAAAACCTTGTCAGAAGGTACGGGAATGAGTTTGGCTACTATTTGCATCTACACGGCTCGCCTTTATTTAAAGATCGTGATGGCATAACGGTAAAGATCCCCAGGCATCAGCTGAATCTTGAGCAGCCGGAGCCAAGCAGTCACATTGTGCTCACCCACATACAGCATAAGCCTTCGGTAATCGCATCATCGGAGATTCTTAGCACATATTGGGACTACTTGGGATTTTCTATTTCAGAATCAACGGAAGTTGTTCTGTTTGGATATTCAGGAGCCGACGTGCACCTAAACCAATACCTGTCGGTATATTCCGGGCGGGTTGCGTTCAGGGTTGTAGAGTGGAATCGCGCCGGACCATTTCACGAGCGCCAAGCATTTTGGCGGCACGCACTCAATAGCGACGTGGCACTTACTCAACTTGACTCTCTGATGGAGTTCAATGCTTGGTGACTGCGTACAAGGATTTAACTATTCGCTGAACCCGACGCCGGGAAGTATCGCTGAACTTCGCGGTTCGGTTCTTTGCGGCGCGGGTTAGCGATCCGTTGGGCCGCTTCATAAAACATGCAGGGGGACGCAAGTTATGAATATGTACCAAGGGTTCAACAACGCTATTTTCGGGGGTACTTTGCTTGCCCTGATCGCAGGGCTTTTTCGAGACCACACCCCGTTTGATCAACGACCATTAACTCTATGGCTGTTTGTGGCCTTCTTTTTTCTACTCCGTCTAAAGATATTTTGGGATGATCAGCAATACTTCGGTAAAACAGAAACCAAGAACCCTCATTTCAAAATAGGGGTGATAGTTGGCTTGATTTCGTGGCTGTTCTGGGCAGCCGGTGCTTGGGCAATAAGCAACGTTAGAGAAAGTTACTTTCTCGTCGGTGTCGCTATCGGCATATCGTTACTTTGGATCGTTGTAGTCGCTTTGCGCTCAGGTGCCTATAAAGAGCAGTATTTTTGGATAGCCACAAATACCATCTTCATTCTTTTGCTTTGGTGGCTTTTCAAAAGAAACCTCCCAACAGGCGATATCGTCACTTGGTGCCTGCTTGGTGTTGCAATTTTGCTTGTCGTCGTTGACTTTTTTGTGAGCAAAAGTGTACCTGAGCTTGACAAGTAGCAGCCCAACCCATCATTCCACCGGACCTGCGCGAAAAGCCGCGCAGGCCGGTGAATTCAGACGGGTTAGGCAACCAAAAATGAGGGGAGTTAATGCCGAAACAAGCTCTTTACAAAACATTCATGGCCAGGATGCATGCAGCGTATGAGGCATCCATGTACTTGGAAGCGACTTGGTACGCATATGCGGTTCTTGAAGATCGATTGGTTTCGCTGCTTCGCAACTCTGGTGGTGTAGGGGAAAACAATGGCGGGGCCAGCGGAAAACCTATCAGGATGATGGGGCCGAAATTGAAGGAACTATCGCGTAGGTCCAAGAAGGACAATCTCCTTAAAGAAAACTTCGAGCATGACAAACTCAATAACTGGAAAGAGTCCCGAAACAACCTCATGCATGCTATGGGTGATGCCACGATGTCTATTTCTGACATAGATGCGGCCGCAAAAAAACTGGCGGAAGACGGGATGGCGTTGGTTCGTGAATATGCGTCGGCATGCCGACGGGTCAAAAAGCATCGTGACAAAGTGTCTGCCTAACGAATAAGGATAGATCGCGCGAAGCCGCGATCTTATCCGGGTGTTGAA
>CAZDMY010000258.1:0-3911 GCA_964506405.1 uncultured Dehalococcoidia bacterium
TTTTCTGATAAGGTTATCCTGCAGATGACAAAAGCAAAGCCAATTAAGAAAGAAGTCATGGTCGAACCAGGGGTTACCTGGAAGGAACTCTCCACCCGGTTGAAAAAAAAGCAGGCGATGACCATGATTCCGTTATTACCTCACCCCAAAAGCAGTGTTATGACGGCATGTCTGGAAAGGCAGCCTGCGTTAAATCCGCAGTTCGAATACGGTGAGCCGATCTCGTCGATGGAGATGGTCTGGCCCACTGGTGAATACTTCCGCACCGGCACCGCCAGTTCCACAGGGTATCCCCAGAACTTTGCCGATGGAGGTTATCCATACGGCCCGGGCCCGATCGATCCGATCCGCCTGCTGCAGGGCGCGCAGGGAACAATGGGTATCGTTACCTGGGCCAACATCAAAACCGAATATCTGCCACCGGTGAATAAATCTTTCTTCATCGGGTTCGAATCGATGGAAACGATGGTTGAGGCCATGTATGCCATCCAGAGGCGCAGGATCGGGCATGAATGCCTTGCCCTGGATCGTGTCAATCTGGGCACAATCCTGGCTAAAGATATGGATAACGACTATTTTCGCCTGCAAAGCGCCTTGCCCGGCTGGGCGATGCTGCTTATACTCGGCGGGGGACGCTGGTTCCCTGAAGAGAAGATCGCTTTTCACGAGGAAGCCTTGCGAGAGTTGCAGGCAAATGTCTTCCCTAATTCACCCCTCTCTGAGGTGATACCGGAATACGGTTCCACTCGCACACTTCCGGATCTGCTTCGTAATCCGTGGCCGGAAGACATCACCTACTGGAAATGGCGGCTTAAAGGGGCATGTCAGGAAATGTTCTTTATCACTATGCTCGAGAAAGCGCCGATGTTTGCCGATACCATAACGGATATTGTTTCTGACTGCGGATTCGATACCGCCTGCCTTGGCAGGTATGTCCAGCCCGTCGAGAACGCTTCAGCAGCACATGTTGAATTTGATTTCTATTATGACCCCGACGATCCTGAAGAGGTCGCTGTAACGGAAATCGCTTATACCGCGGCCATCGAAGCCGCTCTCAAGCTGGAGGCGCATTTCAGCCGGCCTTATGGAAAGATTATGTCCGACCTGGTTTATGAAAAAGCGGGAAGTTATACCGCCCTGCTCAAACAAACCAAGGATATTTTCGACCCGAACCGGGTCCTGAATCCGGGGAAGCTTTGTTTCTAAGGGAGATACGAGAGGATCATGACACATCATCTTAACCTGAAAGAATACCACTGGGATGCCTATAGTTGCTGCGGGTGCAAGGGTTGCATCTGGGTCGATCACGTATATTGTTCAGGCCTGAAATACGGCATACGCTGTCCCAGTTCTCGTGAATATGAACTGGATACCTACTCCGCCATCGGGCGCTGCAAGCTGGCGCTCGGGCTTCTCGATGGCACCTTCGAATTCAACGATACCACCCTCGATATCATTTATAAATGCAATCTATGCATGGCTTGCGATATCGGCTGCAAGCGCAACCTGGATCTCGACCCCGGAATGGTTATGGAGACTCTGCGCATCGCAGCCGTCGAGAAAGGTGTCGCGCCCATTCCGGCACACAAGAAGCTTACCGACAACATTGCCAAAAGCGGCAACCGCTACGGCTCGCCTGCTGATAAACGAACCGCATGGTTACCAAAGCGTGCCAAAGTTGCCCGGAAGCCGGAAATACTGTACTTTGTCGGTTGCAACAGTTCCTATAAAAATAAGGAAATCGCTAAGGCCACTGCCGGTATCCTCGATGCCGCCGCTGTCAGTTGGGCCCTCTTCCCTGAAGAATCCTGTTGCGGGCATCCTTACTATTTTGCCGGCATGGCCGATGCAGCGCTGAAGCAGGCGCAACGCAATATCGAGGCATTCAAGAAATCCGGTGCCAGGACTATCGTGACCAGTTGCGCCGAGTGCTATAAGACCTGGAAAGTCGATTATCCCAAGTTAATGGATAAGAACACCGAGGAGATGCCCTATCAGGTGGTTCATATCACCGAACTTGCAGCAGAGAAGATCGCGGACGGTACACTGAAACCGAAGAATCCTGTCGATCTGAAGGTCGCCTACCATGATGCCTGCAATCTGGCCCGGGCCAGCGACCCCTGGGTGGTCTGGCACGGTGAGCGTGCCCGGTGGGGTGTGACCCAGCCGCCGAAAACTTACCGCAGAGGGAGCACGGTTCCCTATCAGCCGGCACGCGACATACTGGACGCGATTCCCGGACTGGAACGGACTGAGTTCTTCCGTATGAAGGAGAATACCATGTGCTGTGGGGCTGGTGGGGGTGTGCCGGAAGCTTACCCCGAGATGGCGCTGCATACAGCCGACCATCGGCTGGAAGAGGCGCAGGATGTCGGGGCCGAAGCAGTGGTCAGCGCCTGCCCTTACTGCCGTGACAATTTTGCCGGCGCAGCAAAAGAATGCGACCGTCCCATTGCAGTACACGACATAACCCAGCTTCTCTATCAATCACTCACAGGGGGGCAGAAATAATGATTTCACCGGAAGCTTATAAGGCCCTGGAACAGGTGGTTGGTACGGAGTATATCTCACAAGATCCGCAGGTATGCCGGGCTTACACACTCAAGGATCGCGGATTCTACACTTCAGAGGCGAGAATTCTGGGAAGGGACCCGGCCTGTGTCGTCCTTCCCGGCACCACCGAGGAAGTGCAGCAAATTGTCAAGATTGCCAATCGATACAAGATCGGTTACACACCGGCCAGCACGCTCTGGTTCCCGCAGGCCGGCCCGCGGTTCGACGATTGCCTTTTCCTTGATCTCAAACGGTTCCGGCAACTGGATGTCGATCCGAAAAACATGAATGCAACAGTCGGCACCGGGATTATTTTTGCCCAGCTTCAAGCGGAAGCGCTCAAATACGGGCTTTATACCATGGTCCCCGGGGGTGGTTCACAGGTGGGTGTGGTGCCTAATCACCTGATCTGGAGTTTTTCGCCGCTCACTTATCGCACCGGCATGGCCAATCGCCGCATAATGGGATGTGAGTGGGTTCTGCCCAGCGGCGAGGTGGTTCGTCTTGGCTCGCTGGCCTCCGGTGAAGACGGATTCTGGGGCGAAGGAATCGGCCCGGACTTGCGCGGCATCCTTCGCGGCAGTATCGGCTGGTTCGGCTCGCTGGGGATTGTTACCCGCATGACGGTAAAGCTGTTTCCCCTCCATCACGAGTACCTTTTGCCCACAGGCGTTACCCCCAATACCTTCCTGAAGTTCCCCGAACATCGGATGAAGTGGTACAACTTCACCTGTCCCTCAAAGGAAGCGCTGATTGATTTCATGTACGATTTAGGCCACGCAGAGATTGCAGCGGCAGCCACCCGGGTACCGGTTGCCTGGAGGTATATCGCCAAAGCGGAATCGAAAGAGGATTTCTGGGAAAGGTGGAATCAATCCGAAGGCAAGCACGAAGAGGTCACCGGTTCACATGTGCTGCGGGTGCTCTTGATCGGTTACACTTCCGCCAGACAACTTGAATATGAAGAGAAAGTATTGATGGCCATTGCTGAAAAGCACGGGGCGCAGCATCGGCGCACCTTCCAGGGCGATCAGTCCTGGATGCAGTCGGCCGATTCAGTCTCAATGTGGTGGCTGACCGGTGCTTTTATGTCGGTTACCGGGCAGGTGGATACCATCGATTGCGGCATCAAGACCGGAGTTGAGTTCGCGAAACTAAAATCTGAGTTCACTCTCCCGATCATGCCGGACTATGGTGATCAGGGGTGGTTCCAGACCAATGATTTCGGGCACAGCGGATATCTGGAATTCCTCAATTACTGGGATCCGAATGATACGCAGGAGAACCTGGAGCGCGTGGACGAGTACTATCAGATCGCCGGACCCAAGCTCCTGATTAAGAGCGGGGCACTGAGTTTC
>CAZDMY010000259.1:0-3905 GCA_964506405.1 uncultured Dehalococcoidia bacterium
TATACATTCAAATGGTTAACCCTGGATGATGGAAATATTGTAGATACAGAGTTATCAATAACAGAATAATCATCCATACCGGGAAGAAATCAGGGCATCCCATCCTCCGTCAAATGCCTTGGTTCGTAGACAGGTTGCAAAAAGAGCATCACTGTCATGAAGCAAAGCGGATGATAAACTTTTAATATGTCGGAGATACCGAACTTAATTAAAGGAGTCAGTGGGGGCAGGCTGGATTCAGCCTGCCCCCTTTTTATTCAACGATTGAAAGTTATTATGATTTATTAAGTCTCATTATCAGGTATTGCGATAAATTTCTTACCAGACATATGATATATCAGTTCATATACCGGATACTGACCTGAAGCTGGATGCTGCATCAGGGTTGTTACCCCATCGGGGTCGACAGAGAGGCTTTTTGCAGAAGTGCAAGCCCTCTGTTTTCAGCTGAGATCGTTAAGCACTTCGAGTTCCTGCTCAAGGGTATCGTCACCGATGGCTTCCATCTCCGCTTCGAAGTATTCCATAAACTCCTTGAAAAGATCCTCGTATGCTTCCGAAACCGTCAACGGCAGGGACTGTCTCTCCCATCTGCCCAGTATGGTTCCAATTGGTGGCGGAACCGGGATTCCGATTTCTTCGTTAACCATTGGTTCCCAGGGCCGGCTGATCTCTGCATGATCGCGCTCATCGACAATCCAGTCGATCAACAGGCTGGCATACCTGGAAAGCAGGATTCCTTTACGAATGCCGGTATTATCGAAATACTCGGCCTCCTGTCCTTCAAAGGTCACTTCGTCCTCTACTGTTTCGTTATTACCGTTGCGGTCTTCATAACTGACGGTCAGGCTCAACTCAGCGTCCGATGACAGCTTCTTCAGCTTGAGCAGAACCAGTCCGCCCCGCGTCTGGCCACCTTCGGTCTTTGAAGGAAACAGCGTGTTCACCTTCATCAGCTCACCGGTCGCTTCATCAGCTTCGGGGCTGCCGTATACCTTTTCGATCTCCCAGCCATTGGCCTCAAGCTGCAACTTCAGGTCGAATACCAGCGGCGTAACCATATATTCGAACTCATCAACCATCCGCTCTTCAAATTCCTTTGCGGAATGAACCGAATAGTAATTGGCACCTTTGATCTTGGTGATGTATTCGATCGGTTCAGTGTTGAAATCTACCCCGATACCGATGAAGGTGCTGTAGAGATTATCGTCGGCGTTATCGCCAGCCATCCCCAGCAATCCGCGCTCGCTGATATCGCCAGTGTTTGGCATAGCGTCGGTAAGGAAAATGATCCGGTTTTCGTATTCGGAACGATCGACATCCAGAAACTCCCCGAACAGATCGGTACCCATTTCCATCCCGGCTGCCAGATTGGTGCTGCCCCGGGCGGTGATATCCATGATATGCTCTTTGATGGCATCCATATCGGTCTCTCCAATAAGGTTGAGCGGCTTGGCCAGATAGGCTCCCCCATCGAACAGTACCATGCCGAACCGGTCGTCATCGTTCAGATGGTCCAGAAGGGCGACTACCGATTCCGTAGCGACCTGCATTTTTGATTTACGCCAGTTCTCCTCGGTACCTTCCCTCATAGACTGGTTACCAAACCGGTCATAATAGTATCGGTCAAACGATGAACCCATTGAGCCTGAGATATCCAGCACGATGACCAGGTTCAGTTTCTTTCTCTCGAAATCACTTTCCTTCATACCGGAATTCAATCCGACCGCCAGATAGTATTCCACCTCACCGGAGAACGGGTCTTCGCTAACCGCGTAGGTATAGGAAGGGCAGAACAGACTGTCGCACTGGCCCATTTGGCCCGTATCAAAGTAATAGTCATAGAAGAGGCCTTCATAGGTGACATCCGTTGGAAGGGGTAGATATCCGTTCTTAATGTTCTCGCGGAAGTTGTTAATATCTTTCGCGCCCCCGGTGGAAAAACCGATGTTTTTACCGATTTCGCCTGCGGGCACATTAAGGGCCATAGATTCCCTGGCAGCGTCTGCAGAGAAGCTGAAATTCATCGATGAAGGTGGTACTGCAACGGTCGGTGCCGGCCTGGGTGCCGGCCCCATTTTTGCTGAGGGTGGTGACGAATTGGCTCCGCTGGGTCCGGCGGCAACGCCTCCGCTTTGATAATTGGTGTTTGCTGTGCTCGTGTTATCATACTTCCAGTCGTCCACTTTCTTCCCGACTGCGACCGGTTTAGTTGGGTTGTTTCCGTCTTTCCGGCCGGATGGCACGCCGTATTGCCAATCGTCGGTCTTTGTGCCGGAATTGACTGCACCCCAATTCCCGTCGTTTCCTGAACCATTGAACATCGAACTGTGCCCCAGGCATCCCGGAAGACACACCAGTGCCAGGCATGCCAGGATTCCGATCAGAACCCAGCTTCGCCTTTTGATTGTTTCTCCATTCTCCTTCATGACCCCTCCTTTCTATTATGGTTTGTAAATAAGACGCCGGTCGGGCAAAAACTGCTCAGTGATTACTGCCG
This sequence comes from uncultured Dehalococcoidia bacterium, assembly GCA_964506405.1. Taxonomy (GTDB): domain Bacteria; phylum Chloroflexota; class Dehalococcoidia; order SZUA-161; family SpSt-899; genus JBGLNL01. Next base: position 2,501 of record CAZDMY010000259.1, read on the forward strand.
TTTTTTCTTCTGCTCTGGTAATGATACAATTAACATTGCTATGACTTATGATGTGATCGTTGTCGGGGCGGGGCATGCCGGGTGTGAGGCGGCGCTGGCTGCGGCGCGTATGGGCTGTGCAACGCTGCTTTTGACGATGGATCTGAACAACGTGGCACTGATGCCTTGTAATCCGTCTATCGGCGGTCCGGCCAAGGGGCACCTTGTCCGGGAGATCGATGCCCTCGGCGGCGAGATGGGCCGCAATACCGACGAAACCTTCATTCAGATACGGATGCTCAACACCGGAAAAGGCCCGGCGGTTCAGGCGCTACGGGCTCAGGCAGACAAGAAGTTATACGGTCTTCGCATGAGGCGGGTCCTGGAGGAGCAGGAGAACCTTGAGCTTGCAGAGGCTCTTGTGGAGAAGCTGGAGGTTGGCGCAGTTGGGCAGGCCATCGGAGTAGTTGCCGATACCGAAGCGCGGTTCCAGGCAAAGACGGTTATCCTGACAACCGGCACCTCTCTGGCGGGGCGGATCATCGTCGGGGAGGAAAGCTTTGCCGGTGGGCGATCGGGGGAGAAGGCTGCCTATGGCCTTTCGGAAAGCCTACGTCAACTGGGCTTTGAAATGGGAAGGTTAAAGACGGGAACGCCTCCCCGGCTGGATGCCCGAACCATTGACTATTCCAAAACCACACTTCAGCCGGGCAGCGCTGTCCCGCTCTATTTCAGTTTCGGCAAGCCTTTGCTTGCCCCGGAGTTCCCGAAACCCAACCCGGTCTATCCGCAAAATGGTCAAACTCCGTGGCGGCAGCAGATACCCTGTTACCTTATTTCGACAAACGAGAGGACGCACGAGATTATCCGTTCCAACTTCCATCGCACCCCTCTATTCAACGGCACTATTGAAGGAACGGGGCCCCGCTACTGCCCTTCCATCGAAGACAAAATTTACAAATTTGCCGATAAACCCTCTCACCAGTTTTTCCTGGAGCCGGAGGGATGGGAGACAAACGAGGTCTACCTGCAGGGTGCTAATACCAGCCTGCCGAAGGATGTGCAACTTGATATGGTCCGTTCGATCCCGGCTCTCGCGGAGGTCGAGATCATCCGATGGGGTTATGCCATAGAGTACGATTATGCGCCGCCGTGGCAAATCCTGTGCACGTTGGAGACCAAAAGGATTCCGGTGCTCTTCTTCGCGGGCCAGATCAATGGTACCACCGGCTATGAAGAAGCGGCCGGACAGGGGCTGGTGGCAGGGATCAACGCAGCCCTGAAGGTTAAAGGGAAACCGCCGCTGCTTTTCCGGCGAGACCAGGGATATATCGGCGTGATGCTGGATGACCTGGTAACCAAGGAACTCACTGAACCGTACCGGCTGCTCACCTCGCGGGCCGAGTACCGATTGTTGCTGCGACAT
>CAZDMY010000260.1:0-3890 GCA_964506405.1 uncultured Dehalococcoidia bacterium
CCGTTCATCTCCATGATGTTCCCGATCGGACTGTATCTATAGATTTTACCATACGATTCCAGTTCTCCGCCGCTTCCGCCGCTTCTTCGAGGGGCATGAGTGTTATAATGAAGCCGTGAAAAGTGCGGGAGGCTATTAAAGATGAACAGTGTGTTTGATGATCCTGAGTTTGCGGCTATTGTGGACTATTTCAATGAATTCGAGCCGGCAATCAACCATTTCGTAGGGTTTACGGATGAATCGCCGGATTTCGACCATGCCCGTTTTAAATTCCATATGAAAGAAGACCTTGTTGGAAACATCCGCTACCGGACTTTGCACGGCGGGGTGATATCTTCGATTCTCGATATTACAGGCGGCCATGCGGTTTTTCTCAAACAGTTCAGCGAATTAAGGGGATTGCCACTCGAAAAGCAGATTAAACGAATTACACAAATCGGTACCATTGACCTGCGGGTGGATTACCTCATGCCGGGCCGGGGGGAACACTTCATTTCAACCGGTTATCTGCTCAGACGGGGCAATAAAGTTGCAGTAGTAAGGATGGAATTGCATAATGACCGGGAAGAACTGATCGCTGCCGGAACCGGCGCTTACACAAGCGGATAAAAGGTGGTATTATTGGGAATTTCATGTATTCTAAAGAAAGCCCTGGGGTTGACATTTTCGCTGGCATAGATAGAATAGGGCTACCTGTTTTAAGCGGGGGAACAGATGGAACGCACAGAAAAGCCGGCACAAAAATCTCGAAAACAGAGCAGAGAGGAAATGCTCGAGGACTGGGCGGATATTCGCCGATGGATCGAGGATTTACAGCAGGAATGGGTCGGCCGTCAGGAACCGGTGAAAAAGCCTCCGGAAAAAAGGAAGCACCGGTAGCCAGGGCAAAGCGGCATCCGCGGTTTTGGCCTTTGCTCAGCAGGCACATTCCCGATCTCAACCGGACGCATAACTGCCTGTTTGCGCCCCCGAGGGGTAGCATCTGCGATTTATGTCTGACAGGTTAGCCTGTTAGCTGTGGTGACGCCCTGCTGGATTAAATCACATCAAATAAAGAGGAAGTCATGGGGATATTTGACCGCAAACCGAATATAGACAAGCTTAAACAAAGGCGAGATTACCATGCCATTGCAACCGCGCTCCAGAATACCGATATGGAGGTTCGAGCCGATGCATCGCGGGCTCTAACTCATGTGGTCGCGCCGGAAGCGGTACCGGCTTTACTTGAATTAATGAATAATACCGACTGGCACGTAAGAACCCTGGCGGTCGGGGCTCTGGGTAATATCATTCGTACTGCCTGGAAAGAAGGCCAGATAAATCAGATTGATAAACTGGCACTTCCCACACTAGCTGAAGCACTCAGTGATGAAGATAAAAACGTCAGTTCCAACGCGTCCGTAGCCCTGGGTATGATAGGGGCACCTGCGGCACCTGTGCTGGCCAGGAAACTGAAATCGGCCAATCCTGAAGCACGCGAAATGGCAGCACAAGCATTGAGACGAATCGGTTCCGATGCGAAGTCGGTTGTTCCGGATTTGATCGAAGCACTGAAGGACGATAATAAGAAAGTACGTGAGATCACCGCGATGACCTTAAGGGAGATCGGTATCAATGCAGTCCCTACACTCACCGAAGCATTGCGGGATGAGAATAAGGATAAGCACGACCTTGCCTTCTGGGCACTTCGGGAGATCGGCCCGGATGCTAAAGTGGCCATCCCGGCACTTATCGAAACGTTAAAGGATTCCGATGGCAAAGTCCGCGAAATGGCGGCCAAAGCCCTGCGGGAGATCGGTCCGGAAGCCAGGATCGCTGTGCCGGCCCTCATCGAGATGCTGAAGGATACTGATGTGGAGGGTTGTAAGGTGGCTGCGTGGACACTCGGGGATATCGGCCCGGCAGCCAAAGATGCGATACCGGCCCTCGGTGAAACCCTGCGCCATACGGATCGAGATTTGTGCTACTGGTCTGCGATGGCGCTTTCCAAGATAATCCCTTACTCCCTGGAAACGCTTACCCAGGCGCTCAAAGATCCCAACAAAACCGTACGTGAGATGGCCGCGATGGCACTGGGCACCATGGGGCCTGCAGCCCGAGATGCAGTAGCGGCGCTGACGGCTGTCCTTGAAGACGAGGAGCAGGAGGTTCGCAACGTGGCTGCAATGGCCCTGCAGGAGATCTGGCGGCCCGAAGTGTAGCGGGCTTCATTTGGCTTTCACGATTTACCGGGAGCTTTCGTTCTCCATATATGGAAACTATCCTCAGTTCCTCTGTACCAGGCCTGACTCGAGGTAAAACAGTTTTCTCGACGATCTTCTCATTATATCCTGTGGATTCGGCGCCCTTTTTGGGCGTTCATTCAGCGTGCTGGTAGCGCCTGATGATATAATTGAGAAATGATGCTATTGAAGCGTGCCCAAAGGAGGTATGAATGCCCAGTGTGTTTGATGACAGTGAATTTGCAGCACTGGTAGGTCGTTTTCAAGAGATTGACAGCCAATGTCCTTCGTTTACAACGTTCCTGGACTTTTCCATAGATTCGCCGGATTTAGATCATCCGATCATCAGCTTCAAAATGCGTGATAATCTCGTAGGCAACCTTATTTTTCGAACACTTCATGGAGGGGTTATTGCCTCTATGCTGGATGCGCTCGGCGGCCATGCGGTGTTTCTGCAGGTATTCAAGCAGGTCAAAGGGCAACCGGCAGATAAGCAAATCAAGCGGGTCAGTAAGATCGGATCAATCGATCTACGCATTGATTATTTACGACCCGGTACAGGAGAAAACTTCGTTGCGGTAGGAACAACTCTACGCACAGGTAATAAGGTTGCCGTCATACGGACCGAACTACATAATGAAGAGAAAAAACTTATTGCGGTTGGCACCGGTACATATACGGTTGGCTGATATAACCGGATGCCCTGGTACGCTCACGTTGCCACAGGAGCATTTGGCTGGATTGTAGTATGAACCAGGTGAGTGAAACGCGCAGATTCGGGAACTGGGTGAGCAGAATTTCAGCGATTATGCGCACTCGAGTGAAGCCGGAGGTTATTCTGGCAATCCTGGTTCCCCTCATCTCCTATATATTAGGAAGCCTGGAACACGAACACCTCAAGATGGACCAGGTCTCCATCGCTTTGCTGGTCATGGTGCTGGTGCTATTCTGGTTCATTTACCAGAGGATTCGGGAACTGAACTCGGAAATCGCACAACGTAGAAGGATGGAAGCTGAGGTTAGTCGATATGCCGAAAAGCTGGAGGAGAAAATTCTGGAACTTAATGCCGCAAATGTCCAGCTCCAGGAAATCGACAGGATTAAAGATAACTTCCTTTCAACGGTTTCGCATGAATTCAGGACCCCGCTTGCATCGATCAAGGCTTATGTTGATATTCTATTGAAATACGATAACGACGAGGAGACGCAAAGGGAATTCCTCACTACTATGAACAACGAAACCGATCGCCTCACCCGGTTGATCAACGACTTTCTGGATCTGTCAAAAATAGAGGCGGGACGGATTCAATGGGAAACGGTCCCTGTAGATATTCCTGATGTTATAAAATCGGCGATCGAGGCGACCGAGGCTCTGGCCCATAGTGCCAGTTTGACCATCGAAACCAGAATCGATATCGGCCTGCCCCCTGTCTGGGGTGACAGGGACAGATGTCTACAGGTTATAACCAACCTCATTGGCAACGCGATCAAATTTACCCCGGAGGGTGGCAAGATTTTCATTCATGCCGGGTACGCTGAGTCCGTATCCCATAGAGTTCAGGTGAGCGTCACGGATACTGGTATCGGTATCCCGCCCGGAGATCAGACTAAGGTATTTCAGAGATTTACCCAGATCAGCGACGGGCTGGTGGACAAACCCCCGGGTAC
>CAZDMY010000261.1:0-3887 GCA_964506405.1 uncultured Dehalococcoidia bacterium
TTTTGGGTTTTAAGATATAGGATGGGGTAGATTGAGGGAGGCATCTTTAGGATTCTGGGAAATGTTCTCAGCAAGAAACCGTAGGCATATCTCACGGTTTTGATGGCCCGGAATTTGTGGCATTTCAAGAAGATACCTTTACGGCGCAACTAAACAATATATCCCGTATAGTTGAGTCGGACAGGGAGAGACAGGTGTAAAGGATGGCATCATTATTCTGAACAGCTTGCAGATTTTGCTTTGCAGTTCAATAAGAATCAGAAGTCGAGAGGGCTTTTGGCCTCTTTGATGGTTTGGCTCTTGATGGTATGTGTATAGATCATGGTCGTTCGCACATCGCTGTGCCCAAGAAGTTCTTGAATCGTGCGGATATCGTAATTGGCCTGCAGTAGATGACTCGCAAAACTGTGACGCTTATGCCGAGCTCGGCATAAGCGTCACTATGCCGAGTTCCGAACTATGCCGAGTGGCCCCCGTTCACCTTTTATTATCAGAGAGTTATGCAGTATCCACTCGGCATAGTTTATCAGAGTTCAGAGCGAGTTCAAGAATTGTAAAAGTTTATCACTCGGGCGATAACGACTGGATTTAACATTCAGCGGTTTTGTCTTTTCCAGTATTTTTTCTTTGAGAGCCAGATCCGCCTGGAGGTAGATGTGAGTGGTTTCAGGAGATTCGTGGCCAAGCCAAAGAGCAATGACAGAATGGTCCACTCCGGGCTGAAGAAGCTCCATGGCTGCGGTGTGACGGAGTACATGCGGTGAAACCCGCTTCTCTTTCAACGAGAGACACGTTTTCTGCGCTTGGGCCACATGTTTGACAAGCAGGTACTGAACACCGTCGGGGCTGAGCTGGGTGCCACGGGCATTGGGAAAGACGACATCGCTCTCCGATCCGCCCCTTTCCTGGAGCCAGGCTTTCATCACGGCGACAGTTTGTTTGGTGAGAGGCGTACAGCGCGCCTTGCGGCCCTTTCCGTAACATCGGACATGAGCTCCTGAGCTTAAAACGATATCACAGCGACGCAGATGGATCAGTTCGGAAAGACGAAGACCGGTCTGGATGGTCAGCATGAGAAGCGCCCGATCCCTGCGCCCTGTCCAGGTTGTGGTATCCGGTGCGGCCAAGAGTGCCAGGATCTCCGGGTGGGTGAGGAAATCGATCAAAGGGCGCTCATGCCGTTTGCTCGGGATAGCGAGAACACGCTGAATGAGAGCTGAGCGCTCGGGTACTTGAAATGCGGCGTACTGGAAAAAGGATCGGATGGCGGTCAAACGAAGGTTGCGTGTGCGGGCACCGTTGTGGCGGCCGTTCTCAATATGATTCAGGAAAGCGCCGATGAAAGGAGCGTTGAGATCGTCCAGAGTGAGTTTGGAAGGCGGTCTGCTGAGATGTTCCTCGGCAAAAGTGAGAAGCAGGCGGAACGTATCGCGGTAGGAGGCGATGGTATGAGGGCTGGCTTGACGCTGGCTCATGAGTCGCTCGGTAAAAAAGGCCTGAAGCAGGGGGGATAATGTGGTCATCATGATAAGTCCTCCCATCTTTTCTCGAGTCGGTCCTTTGTCAGCGCCAGAAGCTCCGGTATAGCGGACAGGTACCAATAGGTGTCTGTCACATGGGCATGTCCCATATAGGTGGAGAGTACCGGCAGGCGCTGTTCCACATCCACACCGGTTTCGTACCAGTGAAGAAGTGTTGTCACCGCGAATCGGTGACGCAGGTCATGCAGACGCGGACCGAAGCTATCGCTTGCTTTTCTCAGACCGATCTGGCGAGAGAGCTTGACGAAAGTCCAACGGACGGTGCAGTCGGTTAGTGGTGTGCCTTGGTTGGAGAGGAAGAATCGGGTTGTGGATGGTCGGGGATGAAGCTGATCCCGCCGATTGAGATACACCTTGATTTTTTCCATCGTGGAAGGATGCAGGGGAATCAGGCGGGACTTGCTGAACTTGGTTAATCGAACGGTCAAGAGCCCCTCTTCGAGGTTGACATCATCACGATCAAGGTGAATGACTTCACTGATCCTCATCCCGGTGACGGCCATCAGGGCAAAGAGGGTATAGTAGGTACAAGGTCGCAGACCTGTTGATGGAAGAAGATTTTTCGCTGCCTTTAAGATATGTTTAATCTCCTGATCGGAGTAAATGTACGGCGTCGCCCGTTTGGCGCGGTAAGGCAAAAGGCCCATAGGTGGGATTTCAGTTCGAGGATCGATGGCGCTCCAGTAGCGGGCAAAGCTGCGTACGAAGCTGAGGCGAGCAGCCCAATGGGCGGGCTGGACGTCCTGTGGCTGCTGTGCCCAGCGCAGGGCTAGCTCAGTGGTGATAATGGAGGCTCGCTGTTGTTCCATGAAGGATACAAAATGATGGAGGTTATAGCCCATATCCCGAAGCTTGAATCCGAGGGATCGCCGCATCGCTAGATAATCTTTCACTGCATCTCGAAGGGAAATCATAGGTCACCTCCCGGCCAGAGTTGAGCCAGAGCACGCAGGGCCGTCAGATCAACCTTGGCATAGATAGTAGTCGTGTTGAGGCTGCGGTGTCGTAACAGAAGGGCAATGTCAGCAAGAGGGGCTCCTTCGCGCAGCATCTGAGTAGCGAGAGTGTGCCGAAACAGATGGGCGCCCGTATGCGGGGAATCAATGCCGGCTCTTTTAAGAGTCCGGGCGACGATGGTCGAGATGGCTTCGGAATTTGCAAATCCACGGCGAGGAGCCTTCATGCGAATGAAAACACGGCGGGTGGAACAAGTCGGTCTGTCCTTCTCAAGGTAAGCGGCAATAGCCTCTCCGACATCCGGCGGCAGGGGGAGCAGAGCTGATCGATTCCCTTTCCCTTGAATGCTGATTTCGCCCGTCTGCCAATGGATATCATCCAAGGTCAGGCCGACGATTTCGCAAGCCCTCAGGCCCAGCCGGGCAAGCAACAGGAGAATCGCATAGTCACGGCGCCCTTGAGCTGTTTGGCGGTCACACTGGTTTAAGACCTGATGAACCTGATCAGGTTGAAGGAATTTAGGCAATGCCGAAAACTGCCAGTTGGCAATGGATGGGACGCAGGCCGCCAAATCGATCGAAATGTCTCCGCGGTGGCGCAAGTAACGAAAGAAGGATCGCAGGGCACTGACCATCAGTCCCGCACGTTTCGGGCTTAGACGTGCAGCTTCATTCCGCACAAATCGGATCACGTTGTTGGCGTTCAAATCAGCGAAGCAAACAGATTTGTCACCAAACTGAGCGGACAGAAACCGTTGAATGAAAGGCACGTAATTGGTACGGGTGGCCACGGAAAGCCCGCGTTCTTCAGACAGGTAACGGTCAAACTCATGTTCAACGCGATGGAGTAGATTATCAGGGAGTTGTGCAGTTTCCTTTGGCAAGATCCCCTGAGTGTGCAATAGCTGGAGAAGTCTGCTCAGTATTGAGGCATCATCACGACGTGGCCGGAACCGCTGATGACGGAATTGCATATACCGATGGATCGTCGGCTTCGTGAGATCGGTGACCTGAAGCCCTTGCTGGTGTAGCCATTGGTTCATGTCAGCAAGGAAACGCAGTTGCAAATGGGCAGATTGTTCGGCGTAACCTTGTTGAGACAGAAAGGCTACGTAGGCAGGGAAAATGCAGCCTAATGGCCCTTGGTCCATGCCTTGAAAATGGTCGTTATCTGTAAAGAATTTGGCCATGATGTCTCCTCCTTTGAATAGGGTTCTTTTAGGAGAAGACATAAAAAATTATGCCGAGTTTACAAGAGGAAAAATGCAGCTTTTTTGAAAAGTTAAATCATTGACTCGGCATAGTTCGGAACTCGGCATAGTGTCGGAAGGTGTGGGCCGAGGCCCGTTTCGGGATTTGTATACAGTTAGAAACTAAGGATAAAAGAGCC
>CAZDMY010000262.1:0-3870 GCA_964506405.1 uncultured Dehalococcoidia bacterium
CCAGCATGGGAACGGCTTGAGGCAACGGGCCCAATCCTCGTTTGACCAGCTCCCGACGCATCTCGATAAACAGATTCAGCGGATGCAGGCCCATCGCTTCATAACAATGGGCTTCGCAGGTACCGCATAAGGTACAGTTGTACACGCGATCGCGGACCTTCTCGTTCCACTCCAGATCGCCCTCCAGTATACTTCGAGCGATGGCCGTCCGACCGATCGAAAAATACGAATCGAACCCGAAATGCTCGCCGGCGGGACAACTGGGAAGATTCTGCCTGTAAGCGACTCGGCATGAGCCGCATTTGCTGCAATGATAGATATGATCTCTCAGGTCTTCTAATGCCATCTTTTTCTCCTACATATCCTTAAACACCGCGGCCGGGGCCATAATGTGATTGGGGTCAGTGGTGTTCTTAATATCCCTCAACAGTTTCGAATAGCTCGGCAGCAAGCCCTGTTCAAAATTACGGAAGAACCCGGCACTAGCCTGTGGCGAACCGTATTTAATCGTCGCCTCGAAAAACATCCCCATGAACTGGCGAAACCTGTTAATCGATTCCTCATCCATCGGATTGAATTCGACATCAAACTCGATCATGAAGGTTTCCGTCCTCTCCCAAGGTGCGAGGTACATTCTCGGCTCGTACACATCCCCCGAAGGTGAAGTCATGGGGTAATTCAGTTTCTTGACGATCTCCATCGTTTTTTCGTATGCACCGACAATCCTGGAAGGTGGCACATAGAAAAACGCCATCAGATTCGGCTCGTGGCGCAGGTAGTGGCAGGCTGCAACAGAACTGCCACCCCAAAGCTGATTGAGGTTCTCCTGATACTTACCGTCATACTGAACCGGGGAGCCGCCCGCTTTGGTGATGGCATCAATTACCAGCTTACGGTAAACGCTTGCTTGATCTTCATTGTGACAACTGATCCGGGCAACCATCAACCAGGCAGCCATCATATCTTCCAACGCTTTGTAGGCTGCTTTGTCTTTCAGTAGTTCGGAAGGTGCTGCGATCGCAGCCGCCTGGATTCGGTTCAATCCGGTGATTTGCTTGCAAATACCCAGGTTCACAACGTTTTTCATACCCTCGACACAAGAAGCAAGATCAGGAAAACCGATCTGAATAGGTTCCTCAATCGGGCGCACCGGATAAAGTCGACGAACCATCTTAGTGATAATTCCGAATGAACCCATCGTCCCGCGATAAAGCTCGGTCAGATTCGGCCCCCAGGCAATTCGGAAGTATGGATTGATCTCTTCATGCCCCTGGAAGGCCATGGAACCGGTCCTCAATATCTCACCGTTCCCCAGTACAACTTCCAGCGCCACGACTTCGTTCAGGTCGATCGCTCCGGTAGGACCACCGCCAAGACTGTAGTTACCGATAGGCCCGCCTGTGTGAGGTCCGCCACCCAGTGGCAAAGGCTCCAGTCCGACTTTCCGGGTTTCGAAGATAAGCTTGGACCAGGTGACGCCGGATTCGATGGTAGCCGTCTTGGTTTCCTCATTTATCTCAAGTATGCGGTTCATCTTCCGCATGACCACCATGGCACCACCCTTGCGAGGTGAAGTGCCTCCGCTTAAGTTGGTTCCGTACGAATAAGGATACAATGCGATATTATGTTTATTCGCCAGCTTGACGATGGCTTGAACCTGTTCGGTACTTTCAGGAATGACTGCGTAATCCGCCATGTAGGATTTTAACGCCTGGGATACTTCGTCCCGGCAGTAGACAATAATATCCTCTTTTTCGGCTGTAATATTGCCTTCGCCTACGATCTTGTGCGCTTCTTTATAAAACGCATCATTTGAGCTTCCCATATTGCCTCCAACGCTTCATATTCTCCCTCCCTTGACGGGAGGGATATACCTGTACTGAGCTTGCCGAAGCAAGGGAGGGTGACTGGCAACAATAGCAGTTACTTATTCTAATTTAAGCTGTCCCCAAAATATCACCCTCAACCAGCCTCTCCCTCAAGGGAGAGGAAATAATGTTTTGTTTTATTTAGTTCTTCTTCTTTTTTTCGTATTCATCCATCGGGCTCAAATCGATATCCAGATCGATTCCATAGGCGTAGTCCAACGGTCTGGGCGGATTTGAAATCCGGTTTGGATCGAATACCTCCTGGAGTTCCTTTTCCTTCAGATGATAGTTGCCGTAGGCCGGTCCGATGATCTGCGGCTCCGGTCCGTATGACCCCTGCAATCCGCAATACGCTCTAAGTTCAAGATCCTGCCGGGTAGACTCCACAAAACCGACTTCATGCATGTAACAATCGTTTGGATCGGTGGTCGGATCGAAGTAAACCAGTATTTCGCAAAAAGCGACGTGTCCGAAATCCCCCATTTGGAGCCATCCGGGAATTCCGTAATCGGCGATCAGTGGCGGTGTGTATTTCTTCTTAAGCTCGGCTGCTGCTTTAGCCAGTTCCATTGAGGCATCAAGAGAATCGAAGTGGAACTTCATCGATGTCTCCGCTCCGCCAGGGAACATGATGCGGTGCGCATCGGCATTATTGATCCACGATTCGTCGAACGGTCTGCCCTCACGTAGATCTCCGCCGACCCGTTGAATGACATCTCGAACGACGCGCTCTTCATACTCCAATTGCCGCGTTCCTGCTAATCCTACCAGCATGATGCGCATCATGTGGGGATTATCTTTTTCAAGTTTCGGCAGGTCGTCGTGCCACCTTTTATGGAATGCTTCCTTGGATTCCGCCTTGGAGAAATAACGCCACGTGAAGGGAGCCGTCATCAGCGCCATACCCACCTGCGCTTTGGAAAGCTCGTGCATCGCATGGGCAGCTTCTTCAATGGAGGAATAAAAAACGTTGATCCATTTGATAAGATGCGGGGGCAGATTGAATCCGGTTTGCGGTGAAATGCCGGTCCGCTCCAATTCCTGACCCGGGAATGGAAACAGCTTGGTGGCCATCCTGGTAACGATTCCCAATCCTCCCTGCCATCCAAAAGTACCCCTCAACACCCCCCTGAGATCGGGACCCAGTCCTTCACCCCAGAAATAATCCTCATCATCAAGCGATGTTGACCCCAGCGTAACGATGTCGCCATCCGGCAGGACCCATTCCACACCCAGCATCCGGCGCTGAGCCCAGCCCATGCGATACTCCAGCGGGCCAACCCCTGCATTCAAATGGTTCCCGATAACAGTGGCACCCACCCCACAACCCGGCCCCTCCGTGGCCAGCCCGCGCTTTAATGCCTCTGCCTGAAGCTGTGCATAGATGACTCCCGGTCCGCAGATCGCGTACATGTTCTTTTCGTCGATCTCAAGATAATCCATCCTCTTCAAATCGATGCTTACCACATCCGGTACCTTCGGCGCCTGGGTGGAAATCCCGAAACAACCGATAGGGATGAAAGGTATCTTGTATTGATTGCAGACTTTAAGTATTTGCCGGACTTCTTCGGTTGACCCAGGCAGGATTACGCAGGCCGGTTTGAGCGCCTGCCCCTCCAGCGCGGGGCGGTTCTTACCATATCCGCCTTTTCGGTAGCTCTCAAGAACGCCGTCGTCATCCGAAATGTAATCCGGCCCGACAATGGACTCTAATGCCTGATAAGCTTCTTTCAGAATACTCATTATTTCCCCCCAATTGCCTTGAGCATGATTTCGGCTATATCGTATGTTTTTATTCTGTCCTCACCTGCCTTAATGGCATCCTCGAAGTTCTCTTTGCAGTACGGGCAGGCGGATATGATAGCCTCAGCTCCGGTTATTTCCTGAGCTTCAATGATCCTTTCCTGCGCTGTCCAGAGAGCAAAATCACTGAAGGCATCCTTGACACCACCGCCGGCCCCGCAACACCAGGCCTGATCCTTCCGCCGCTCCATTTCTTCCA
>CAZDMY010000263.1:0-3865 GCA_964506405.1 uncultured Dehalococcoidia bacterium
TAACTTCAGAATGCGCTCGATATACACCTTTTGCTGATCGCTTTTCGATTCTAAGAAATCGGAATCCGGCCACTCAATGACATTGTTAATTATCACCTCACTGAATTCAAAGCCATGCTGACTGAATTCAGCCATAATTCCGTTGATCTGCGCAACGGCCAGCGCCTCGGGAATAGTAACCAGCCTGTATTCAACCTTATCGCAAAGGAAGCGTATATCGAGTTGCGAGAGAACAGCCCACTCCTCGAGTATCTTGAGAATCGGACGCCTGCTGATCCCCCCGAGCTTGAGCCGCGAGTATATTCTGGGGGCCGGTTTCAGATGTTCCAGCATCATGCCCGGCATGTTCAGCAGGTGCATCGTCTGCCCGAGCGGCGCTGTATCCCAGATGATTTTTTCGTAACGGCTCTCGTCGACCAGTTCGCGTATGTAATCCACCATGAACTCTTCCTGTAACCCCGGCAGGATGGAGGTAATGAAATCCACGAATTCGTCATATTCAATGGAGACCATTGAAGAAAATACCTCGTAAACCTCCCGGCCGAACCGCTGGTGCCACATGCTCTTGACTTCGTCAATCCCCAGTTCCGCCAGATACAGGTTATCGTTAATGCGGACGGGTTTCTCAGTTCCGCCCATTTCATAAATGTCGGCCAGCGAAGGCGTTGGGTCTGTGGAGATTACGAGGGTATTCACCTGGGATTCGGCATAACCCAGCGCGGTTGCTGCGGCGCAGGTAGTCTTGCCCACCCCACCTTTACCACCGAACATGATTACCTGTTTTTCAGGAACGGCCATAAATCAATGCTGCACCAGCCAGTCGCAGTAGTAGCATTTTAATTGTTTTTTGCGACTGGTGCTCTGGTAGAATTTCGGAACAATATACTTTTCGTTATTGGTGATGCATCGTTCGTTCAGGCATCGAGTACGCTGGCCTGCTTTGATTAGTTTGACGGACCGTACGGATTCACTTTGAGCAATAACCGGTTGAGCTGTTCCCAACAGTAAAGCGATCAATGCCATGCGGACCGGCACGCCATATCCGGCCTGGCGAAAATAGGCGGCACGTTTGTCCTGATCCACTTCGTAATCCAGTTCATTGATACGAGGCAGCGGGTGCATTATCACCACATCATCACGCGAGCCGGCCAGCAATTGCCGATTGATCTGATAGCTTTCCTCACCCGCTACACTGCTCTCCGGGGTATCGAAACGCTCGCGTTGCAGCCGGGTAAAATACAGCACATCCAGGCTCCCCAGCAAAAAATTCATGAACCCACGCTGCTCTTTCTTCCCTTTTCTGGACTGGTTAACCACCAGCGTTCCGTCTCCTTCAGCACCGTCGAGTGAACGGTATTCGGTCAGCTTTGCTTCATATTGCCCCAGAGTGTCTTTTACGTGGTCGGGCAACTCAAATCCCTCGGGTGCGATACAGGTTATCTCCGCACCCATACGTGCCAGCGCCACGGCCAGCGAATGAACGGTGCGGCCATGCCGCAAATCACCGCAGAGTGCCACATTCTTTCCTTTGACTGCTCCCTTTTCCCTGCGGATGGTGTATAAATCGAGCAACGTCTGAGTGGGATGCTCGTGAGCTCCATCGCCGCCGCTGATGATGGGCACGGAAGAATGCTCCGCCGCTACCCGTGTCGATCCATCCAGCGGATGGCGCATCACGATTATATCGGCATACTTTTCCAGGACGCGGATGGTATCGGCGATGGTTTCCCCTTTGGCCACGGAAGAGGTCACCTGAGCTTCTGCATGGCTTACCACGGTTCCGCCCAGGCGATGCATGGCAGTCTCAAAAGAGCTTCGGGTGCGAGTACTTGCTTCGTAAAAAAGGGTATAAAGTTCTTTTCCCTCACAGGAAGACAATCGTCTTCCTTTTTCCAGGGCCTGGGTCATTTCTTCAGCAAGGTCCAGAACGGCGACGATCTCTTCGTTGGTCAGGTCATTAATGGAAATCAGATGCCGGCCTTTCATAGTCATTTCCTGTTTCCTCCCGCAGCAGGGGCTAATTCCTGGCTGATAATCACCACTTCATCCCTCCCGTCAATCTCCCGGAGCCGTACCTGCACTCGTTCATACGTCGAAGAAGGGATATTCTTGCCCACATAATCTGCCTTAATAGGCATTTCCCGGTGGCCCCGGTCAACCAGTACCGCCAGTTGAATCGAGCCGGGCCTTCCCCAGCCGATCAGCGCATCGATGGCCGCACGAGCGCTACGGCCGGTATTGAGCACATCATCAATCAGGATCACACGTCGGTCCGCGATCCGCCCGGGGATATCACTTGGTTCGATCATAAGGTTTTTCGGAAGCGAATCCAGGTCATCTCGATATAAGGTAAAATCGATAGCCCCTACAGGTATTTCCCTGCCCTCGATTTTACTTATGACTTCGGCAATTCGCTGGGCTAGCGGGAACCCTCGCGTGCGAATACCAATTGCAACGAGGTCTTCTTCACCCTTGCGTTCCAGTATTTCATGGGCTATACGCACGACTGCCCGGCGAATATCCTCTTCGGAGAGAATAACACTCTCAGTCATAAAAAAACCTCTCGCCTCTGCCCAGCAAGAGGAATGCAATTGCTTTAAGTATCGCAGATACTTCTGTTTTCAAACCGTTCATAATCCTTGCCGGCCTCTCGGGACTAGCTTAAAGGTCATTACACTGGCTCGATTATACCAGCCCATGTCCTTTTTTCCAATTTTCTACCCCATATAAACTTGCACATACATCAGTCCTCAGCTTTCATGTTTTGCTGTGGACTGATCATTTGCGGAAGGTGGTTTGAGTGTCAATAGTCTGCGGACAACGTGGGGATAAGCGGCAATGAACTTGATTTCGTCTTCTAAAATCGGCTTTTGTGATTCCACATTAGCATAGGCCACGAGTTCGGAAATCTCCACAAGCCTGCTCTCGGGCCATGAGGCTACATCCTGTTCGGTGAAGATGGTATTGAGCAGGTAACGCAGACTGGCTGTCCCGCCATACTCACCGGTACAGATATCCCTCCCCGTTTCTACCTTCTCTGGCGCCCCCCGGCCGAGCTCCGTATAGTCATACAATTCATAATTATGAGGATCCTTCAAAACTGCATTGGCGTGAATTCCGGAGGCATGTGCAAACGCGTTGGCCCCAACACCGGGCTGATTGACGGGAATCGGTACTCCGAAAGCATAACTGGCAAACCGGGAAATGAGCCATGCCATCGACAAATCTATAGAACCGGCCAGAGGGTATTGCTCGGCAAAGTTTTTCGATTTGGTCACCGACAGAATGACGGATACCAGATCAGCATTCCCGGCGCGTTCTCCGATTCCGTTAACGGTGGTATTGATATATGCATCCTGTCCTCCGTCGATGACACCTCGAGCACCCGCGAGGGAATTTGCCACCGCCATGCCGAGGTCGCCATGACAATGGAGCTCAACCGGCAAACCGGTTTTCTGTGCGATAACCTTAACCGCTTCGTATATGGTGAACGGATTATCGTATCCCAGTGTATCGCAATACCTCAGCCGGTCCGCTCCGGCTTCCCTGGCCGCCAGTCCGAATTCGACCAGATAGCCCAGATCAGCCCTTGAGGCATCCTCAGCATTCACCCCTATGGTTTCTATCCCCATCGACCGCGCGGCTTTTACCGATTCGGTCATGGCCGCAACGATCTCCTCAGGTGTTTTTCCGCCTTTAAATTTGCCCTTGATCATCTGGTCGGAAACAGGGGCGGATAAATTGAGATGCCTGATACCCGGAACAAGCCGAAGGCTCGATTCTATATCGGCGACCGTAGCCCTTGCCCACCCGGACAGACGCATCGGCTGCAGGACGCCCAGAGTACACAACTCAAGGTTAGCTT
>CAZDMY010000264.1:0-3852 GCA_964506405.1 uncultured Dehalococcoidia bacterium
TTATGAATAAATTCACCTTCCGAGCACCATCGCAGCATATTATGGAAGAAATTGGCGTTCCCTACGAGCAAGTGAAAGAGGGACTGTTTGTAGCTGATGCCCCCCACGCATGTGCAGCCATGATAGCGGCTGCCTGCCAGGCGGGTGCCAGGATATTGAATTTAACCTTGCTGGAGGATGTGGTGCTCCACGAGGAAAACCGGGTGGCAGGAATCGTGATCAATTGGAGCCCCATCGCCCATCTGCCTAAGGAGATCGCAGCGCTGGACCCGGTTCCTCTGGAATCCAAATTGGTTATTGATGCCACCGGCCACGATGCCTCGGTGGTAAAAAAGCTGGAGCAGAGAAGCCTGATAAAAACCGTCGGTGAGGGAGCCCTCTGGATTGACAAGTCGGAAGATGCTATAGTAGAGCAAACAAAAGAGGTCTATCCCGGACTTATTGTTATGGGGATGGCAGTTGGGGCCGTTTCAGGAGTGCCGCGCATGGGCCCTACGTTTGGTGCTATGTTCCTTTCCGGCAGGCGCGCAGCGGAGATTGCCTGCCAAAAGCTCGGGAAATGACCTCGAAAAGGTGGTGAGAAATGAGAGCCCGACGAGCGGCAGTCCTGCTTTTCCTCATCGCAATTATCGTTATTATTTGCGTCTCTGTAAGGTACTGTAACGGTGATTCAGACAGCGACCGCCAAATCCGGGAATTTGCAGTCACAACCGACCATGCCTGGCAGAGACATCCCTCGCTCAGTAACGGGGTTGTAGTCTGGACAGACGATCGCAGTGCCGAATGGGGGGTATATGGATACGATATCAGCAGCAACGCTCCTTTCAGGGTGGGCTCGGCCCCGGCGCGCGCCGAGGAAGCGGTTGTCAGTGGAAACATAGTTGTCTGGGCTGATAAACGGAACGACAACTGGGATATCTACGGCTACGACTTGGAGACCCATCAGGAATTCATTGTCTGTAAGAGCCCGGGAGATCAAATCAGTCCTTCGGTTGACGCGACTACCGTAGTATGGGCTGACGAACGTAACGGCAACTGGGACGTCTACGGTTTCGACCTCGATTCCTCCACGGAATTCCTTGTATGTGCCGATCGGGCAAACCAGACTGCCCCGGATATCAGCCGCAGTAACATCGTATGGGTGGATGAGCGTAATGGAAGCAGTGATATTTACGGATACAGGATGCTGTCGAAAACCGAGTTCCTGATCACCGATCACCCGTCCGAACAGACCGATCCTTCAATATGTGGCAGCACAGTGGTGTGGGTCGATAACCGCGGGGAGAACTCCGATATCTACGGATATGATCTGGAAATTGAAAAGATATTCCCGATATGTACCAACCGTTCCGAACAGCACGAACCGGATGTCGATGGTAACCTGGTAGTGTGGCGAGACGACCGGGATGACGATTTTAATATTTACGCATACGAACTGGGTTTCAAATCGGAATTTGCTATTTGCACCAATCCGGCAGAACAGATGTTGCCGGTTATCAGTGGTGAGACCATTATCTGGATGGACAAGCGCAACGGCAACTGGGATATCTATGGCGCCAGGTTGATTGCAGAGGAAAACCAGTAGAATCATCGTGAAAGCAGAGATTATCTCGATCGGTACCGAGTTACTACTCGGCGAAATCACCGATACCAACGCAGCCTACCTGGCCGGACAATTACCCCTCCTCGGGGTCGACCTTCTCCGGGTGACTCAGGTCGGCGATAACCAGGGCCGGATTGTTGAAGTCCTGCAACAGGCATGGGCACGTTCCGATCTCATCATCATGACCGGCGGCCTGGGCCCGACGCAGGACGACCTCACCCGGGAATCCATTGCCGAGCTTCTCGGCGAGAAAATGCAAATAGACCCCGATTTAGAGCAGTGGCTGCGCGGGATGTTTGCAAAAATCGGGTACGAAATGCCGGAAAATAACCTCAAGCAGGCGATGCTCATTCCGTTTGCCCGATCCATTCCGAATTCCAGGGGAACTGCTCCGGGATGGTGGGTTACTAAAGACAACAGAATCCTGCTGGCAATGCCCGGGCCCCCTGGCGAAATGCACCAGATGTGGGAAGGGGAAATCCGCGATAAGTTGCGAGATTGCCTGGATACTGCCGTTATCGCCTCTCGGACCCTGAAGATACTGGGGGTCGGTGAGGCGAATGTAGACCAGGCGATCAGCCATTTGCTGTCATCGCCAAATCCTTCGGTAGCCATTTATGCCAAGCGAACTGGTATCGAGCTTCGCCTGACGGCCAAGGCAGCCACCGAACAGCAGGCGCGCTCCATGATTGCGCCCCTGGAAGATGAAATTCGAACGATCATCGGCGATCAGATATGGGGGGCCGATAGTGAGACACTCGAAGAGGTGGTCGGAAATCTACTGCGTAACAAAGGTTTAACGCTGGCGGTTATGGAATCCTGCACCGGTGGGCTGCTTGCCAGCCTGATAACCGAGGTGCCCGGAAGCTCAGAGTATTTTAAGGGTGGCATTGTAGCATATTCGAATGAATTGAAAATCAACTCCGGGGTGAATGCGGGTATTATCGATATGCATGGAGTTGTCAGTTCATCGGTTGCTGAGGCGATGGCTGTAGCGGCAAAAGACCGCGTTGGAGCCGATATCGGAATTGGGACCACCGGGGTCGCCGGACCGGAGGAACTTGAAGGGAAACCTGTAGGCACGGTATATATCGGCTTGACGGACGGAAAAACCACACGTTCGGTCCGAACCGGCTTTCCCCAGCATCGCCGGCGTATAAAACACTATGCAGCCATGAATGCCCTGAATGAACTCAGAAAGCTGCTCATACACGAATAGTCTTTCATCGGGGAGCGCCTGCTTTCGATCAAGCGGTTGTAGTATCAACCCGCAGACGGGTTAACTGCAGATCACTGATCTGCCACTTTCCATCCACTTTCACGTACTGTTCCTCATAATGCCCGTACCCCTTCAGTGTCAGGCCGGGCATGTGTACAAAATCGAACATCGCCCAAGTGCCGGTCGCGGTTGTGGGGCCGGTTATTTCAATTTCCGGCATATGCCCATGATGAACAGTGACCGAGTCGGCCAGTATTTCCCGAAGCCCTTCAACAATCCGCTCCCTGCCTTCGAACACATCGCCAGGATTCGGCCCGAATCGCAGGTTTGCACTCCGGGTAAAAACCTGGCCCCACTCATCCCACATCTTTTTATCCATGAGACGAAAATACCGGGCTTTCAATTGCTTTATTTCTTCAATGGCAATCAGCGTATCGAGGTCCATATTTCCACTTCCCCAAATGCGAATTTCCCCTATATTATCCGAGAAGGATATGGGCGTCAAGTGTTCTATTCCTGTATGAAAAACCTTCCGGCCTGATATGAAGCATTGCACCCATCTCGGCAAATCTGGTATCATTCTTGCGAAGACAGAACGCATTGTCGTTTTGCATCACAGGTTCGATTCACAAATGTCCAAGCAGTCAGGACTCAATAAAGCAAACAGAATTGTCGTTGATGCCATGGGTGGCGATTACGCTCCTCAGGAGGTAGTTAAGGGGGCGGTGGAATCATCGACAAAATTCGGTATCGAGGTAATACTCGTCGGGCAGCAGGAGGCGATCCTGGGTGAATTAAGCCGGTACACGTATGACAGTGCGCGGCTCAGTGTCCATCCGGCCGAAGAAACGATAGGTATGGACGAAGATCCAATCCGAGCCATCCGCCGGAAAAAGAATTCATCGATCGTGGTTGGGATGAATTTGGTCAAGGAAGGCGAAGCGGCAGCGTTTGTGTCGGGAGGCAGCACCGGCGCTGTAACAGCCGGTGCCTCGTTGTTATTAGGTAGAAAAAAACATATCTCCCGGCC
>CAZDMY010000265.1:0-3851 GCA_964506405.1 uncultured Dehalococcoidia bacterium
TCTGAGAATAGTTGAGGTTGCCGATCAAATAGTCCATGAGTGCGGAAACGATCTCCCCGTAGCTCATTACTCGATTCTTGTTTCTATCGTAGAACCAGATAGACCACTCATCCACCCCCATGTCCACTCGCTCAAATATGATCCGCGGATCGCCCTCGAAATCCTCAGTCGGCAGATTGGGCGCCGAATTTGTTCCGGCATCGATGCAGGGCGAATTCGGCAGCAAATGAAAATCCCCGCTGCCCGGATTGACGAACATGGGATCGGCGCTGATGTTGCCGGTTCCGGGGTAGGGAGGAGATCCAGGATTAACATATATGTCGCAATAACTAACGGTTGTTGTACCACCCTTAATCTCATTTAGGGACTTCACGGCAGTTCCAAAGGTATCCCCCCACAAAATAGAATTAACAATCATTGGATTCGAATAATAGTTGAATAGTACCGCGCCTTCTTCCGCATAATTAAGATAAAAAGCGCAATTGGTTAGTCTTGATGAACCATGCGAATTGATTATTGCCCCACCCCGTTGTTCAGCAGTATTGCTAAAGAAGACGCAGTTTGACAAAGTGGAACTATTCCATGCAGTATACATTGCTCCACCTTCATTTCTGGCTTTATTGCTGTGAAATTTGCAATTGGTCACTATAGCAGGAGACGTGTTGAGAGCATTGAATATGCCGCCACCATGATCGGCAATATTATCGGTAAAAACGCAATCGCTTATCATACAATAAGTATCATTCGATATCCCCCCTCCCATTCCCCCAGTATTATCAGAGAAGGTACACCCCGTTATCACCGTCATAGAAGATTCATTTTCCATTCCTCCACCTCCTGTACCCCCAGAATTGCGGATGAAAGTACAGTCTTTTACTACGGTCGAACTATAGACGTTAAATATTCCCGCTCCACCTAATTCCGCAAAGTTCTCCAAAAAGGTGCAATTGCTTATCAATGAGTCTGATGTATCATTAAACATTCCACCTCCCTCTCTGGCTGAGTTACGTGAGAAGGTGCAGTTAACCACCGATGGGGAGGAATGACGCTCGTTATACATTCCTCCACCTTCGTTGTGGGCTCCATTACCGTTTGCATTACCACCGTTTATTTTGAATCCATCAAGGATAGCATCTGCATCCAAATTCTGTTTGTTATAAAAAACATGGTAACAATTATCGGTAGTGGTACCGGGATTTCCGATTTCACCGCTGCATGTGGTCTGAAATGATTCCCAATTCCTGTCTGTCCATGTTGGGCTACCTGTATCAGGAAATCCCCCATAGATCGCCACATTATGCTTCATCTGAAATGCCAAGTATCGAGATCCAGTACCATCAACCTCAGTTGTCGGCGTATAAGTTCCGGCGGCCACCCAGACCTCTCCACCCCCTGCACCTTCCACAGCGTCGATCATGGCTTGCAGCGTCCCGGAAGCGTTTGCCCAAGACGCCCCGTCACCGATCCCGCCTGCTTTAACATAGCGGATTGTATCCGCGTGGGCATTTGAAGGAAAAGCAGAGACAAATGCCGCAGAAACTCCGCATAAGGTCAAGAGGAGGAAGGAATAAAAAAAGCTTTTCATAGAACCACCTTCGGCTAGACTTACAATTGCTGACATGTTTGTACAGATATTACCCCAGTCGATGCCGGGGGTCAATGGGAACAATTGAGCACCTTTCACGGATGATTATGGCTACAAGGGAGGTTTCAGGCTTGCGATTATCTTGTTTTTCTTACCAAATAACTGGCAGATAATCCCGTATACGAGCCTTAAGGCAAATTCCAGCAAGACGATAAAGATAACATAGTAGACTATCACCTGCCAGTGGTCCGGGACCTCTTTGATCAACCCCCAGGAGACTTCGATCGATATATAAGATTTGTCCACCAGGAATAAACCCAGCACTGCGAACGGCAGCATTTTTGCCAGATCCTTGGAAAGGTCCTCAGTGACATATGCCGTAGCTCGGATCGTGCTGATCAGCGCCACCGAAACCAGCAAAATGTTCTCAACCGATTGTTCCTCCCCCAGCAAAGCCAGCACGATCACGAAGGCCGCACACCAGCAAACCGCCAGTACCGGAAAGGCCAGAAAATGCTGGGTCAGATATAGACATGAATTCAGCCAGGGATTGTATCCGAAGTATAGGTTTGGCGAGATAATATCTCGGCTGGCGACGAATCGATAAAACCAGAATACGAATAATGCATAGATCAGTATCTCCGCAAGCAGCAACGCCAGCGGCTGTAATATGTCAAGGGCTTCCGATACACTGAATTCGAGTTCCGGCATAACGGCCTCCTGGTGCGAGATTCAAATCCTGATATGTGGCAATATAGTATAATCCGGGAGCTTGTTTGTCAACGACGAGCCCAGATGATGTTCGCACTTTATTTTGACTCGGATAACCGCAACTACCCGAATGTACCTTGGATGAGCTATGTGCCCGCTTTTTTGACATACAGGTGTCGCAACCCTTTGATACCATAGCCCTGGTTACAATATGGAGGTGCAATTATGAACAGCTTCTTTTTCTCGAATGAGGGCGCGATGACCTTTCCTCACCATGTTTCGCTGGATATTAACACATCCATTGCCGAAGACACCAAAGATGCCGAAGGTATGTGTTTTATCTGTGGAATGGATTGTGAGCCCGGAGAGCCGATGATTATCGTCTCGCGTTTGTGGAAAAGCGGCGAGGAGGAACTCGATTCCATCGTCTCACTCCAGGCGTGCCTTTCCTGCGCCCACCTGGCCAGTTCGGATATCTCGAAATGGGCTTATAGACCGAAACTGACCCGCCCTGAAAAGATGGGCTTTCGCTTCTACAGTCAGTCGATCCTTCAGGCGCTCGATCTTGGTGGAGGCCTCCAGAGCGCCTGGCGGGAATCGGTCGTTCCCAACTCCTGCGCCGATATGCCCCGTTATCCTTTGGTTCTTCAGGTGAATGACCTGCTGGGGGGAAGGATGGGAGATTCTCAGCTTGAGATCATATCCGATATTCAGTGCCATTATTGCCACCGGATGGTGGATACCCGACAACCGCATATGGAATTGCGCATCTCCCTGGAAACCCTCACCGCACCAACGATCATCAATCATGATTCAATGAAGATTGGCCTGTATTGCAATTCCTGCTCTAAAACGCTGTTCTGGGTCGACGACCCCGGTTTCACCAGCAAACTGGCAGAGGATATGTTTGAGAGATAGCCATTTATAATCAATAAGGTAAATCTGCATTGTATGTTTCGATCTCTGTCTGTTATAATTCTGGCAAGCTATTGACTCCATCGTACTTGGGGTTCAACCATGAATCGAATTAAGGTATTCGTGAAAACCGCCTTTCTTGGCGGGATTATCGTATTGCTTCCGCTTGCCATTCTCCTGTATTTTGCGATCTGGATGGTCCGTTCGGCAGCGGATGTCGTTCAACCGCTGGCAGATCTGCTCACGGATACCTGGGACCTGCCTGCATACATCGCAGTCATTATCATCTTCGTCGTCATCCTGATCGGCCTCTTTCTCATTGGCATGATTGTCAGAACGGCTTTCGGCGGGAGAATGTGGAAAGCTGTGGAGAACAGGATCATGCGGTGGCTGCCAGGCTATACCATGCTCAAAGAGGTTGTCGTCGAGATGTTTGCCACCGGCAGGCCGGCGTTCTCCTCCGTGGCGCTGGTCCAGATCGGTGAAAACGATGTGCTGGCAACCGGGTTCATAACGGACGAACACCCGGATGGGTGCTTCACTGTGTTCGTCCCGACCGGCCCGAACCCGACATCGGGCAACATTTATCATTTGAAGCCGGATCAGGTTCATATCGTCAATATTCCGGTTGAGATCGCGT
>CAZDMY010000266.1:0-3844 GCA_964506405.1 uncultured Dehalococcoidia bacterium
CGCCCAGGCCCTGGCCGGCATCACCGCCGATACCCCGGACCCACCCGGCGGACTGATCGACCGCGAGATTGGCACCGGCGAGCCAACGGGCCTGCTCTTCGGGATGAATGCGTATTTGAGCAAGTATGTTGTCCCGCCGCTCTCCGAGGTGGAGTTCGAACAGGGAACCAGACAGGCAAATGACCTGCTGCTTTCTGCCGGTATAACTTCCCTGCAGGATGCAACCGTACATAATGAACCGGCCCAGTGGGAAACGCTCAAGCGGATCAAGGCAAGCGGGGTCTTTCAACCGCGCGTAACGATGATGTTCGGCTTCGAATCTCTGGAGCAATTCAAAGAAATTCGAGGTTCGGCCGATGAGAACCTCCGGGTTGGGCCAATGAAGATCGTCATCGATGAGATCAGTGGTTCCCTTAATCCCCCGCAACCGATTCTGAATGCAATGGTGCTCGCGGCCCACAGCACGGGGTTTCAGGTGGCGATCCACGCAATCGAGGATGCCACCGTTGAAGCGGCAATAACTGCACTGGAAAATGCTTTGGGGGTGATGCCCAAAACGGATCATCGCCATCGCATCGAGCACTGCTCCGAATGCCCCGACTATCTGCTGGAGCGGCTGAAAAATACCGGGGCGATGGTGGTAACCCAGCCGGCCTTTCTCTATTTCAACGGCGAGAGGTATCTTGCGGAGGTGTCCCCTGAGAAACTGCCGTGGCTGTACAGGATCGGCGCATTTTTCGGGAACGGAATACGGGTGGCGGCCAGTTCCGATGCCCCGGTAATACCTCCCGATCCTTTATATGGAATCTATGCTGCAATTACTCGAAGGGCACAAAGCGGCGAGATACTCAACACGGATGAAACAGTTGCTCCCGGACAGGCGCTCCGGATGTACACCATGGGTGGAGCCTGTTCATCTTGTGAGGATGATATCAAGGGGAGTATTACCGAAGGCAAACTGGCAGATCTCGTTGTCCTGAGCGCCAACCCGACATCGATCGCTCCCGGGGAAATTTCAAGTATCGCTGTGGAAAAAACCATCATTGGGGGTCAGGTGGTTTGGGAGAGAGCATAGTCTAACCAAGCCTTCCCGCGTAAGCTGCAATAACCTGTAGCAGTATGATGGCGATGATCGGGGTGATATCAATAGTCCCGCCAATCAGAGGAACGATCTTTCGCAGCGGGTCGAGGATGGGATCGGTGACCTGGTGGAGCATAATCACGAAGCGATTGCCTGGACTGGTGGGAAACCAGGACATAATCGCCCGGAGAAACACCGCAATGGTGAGCACTTCACAGAGTATCTCGATAAAGGTGGCAACTGCGCTCATTTCTGTTCTTTCCCCAGTTTCTGTGCTTTCTCATAGGCGGCGACCACGGCTCGCGTCAGGACTGCGCGCAGTTCACCCTCCTCGAGCTTGAGTAAGCCCTCGGCAGTGGTTCCACCCGGTGAAGTAACCATATCTCGTAGTTCAGCTATATGCCTGTCGCTCACCTGAGCAAACTGAGTCGACCCCAGCATGGTTTGCATAACAAGTTGAGTGGCCATCGGACGGGGCAGGCCGATATGGACGCCGGCATCGATTAAGGATTCGATAATCAGGAATACGTAAGCAGGTCCGCTTCCGCTGATAGCCGTGGCCATATCGATATACTTTTCATCCTCAACATACAGTTCCTTACCCAGCCCCGACAAAATGGATTGTACCATATCTTTCTGTACTTGACGAACGGAATCCGTAGCTGTCCAGACGCTGATGCCTTGCCCGATCTGGGCCGGCGTATTGGGCATGACCCGAGCAATGCACCGATGTGTCAGGAGCAAATTGATGGTATCGATCTTCACCCCCGCCATGATGCTGAGTACAAGTTGTTCGTGATCGAGTCTGCCGCGAAGGTCGTCTGCGATGGCATTGAACACCTGAGGCTTGACGGATAAAACGACGATATCATTTGCTTTGACCGCTTCCTGATTACTGATGATTGTGGATATTCCATACGTGGACTTCATCTGACTCAGGCGATTTTCAGATATATCACTGGCAGTGATATCCTCGTTGCGGCATATACCCGTGTTGATAATGCCGGAGACAATCGCTTCCGCCATGACTCCGGCACCTATGAAAGCAATTTTCATCTCTAACCCTCTATTCCAGCTTTAATGCTACGAAACCTCACCCTTCGCGGGAGAAACCTCTCCCTCTGGCTCCCTCTCCGCTCGCAGAGAGGGAGTACTCGTGCCCCTCTCCGTCGACGGAGAGGGGTTGGGGTGAGGTTGAACTAAGCAAATTAGCGATTTGCTTCAATACCCCATCCGTTCGATTAATAACCTCTTCATTTGTAAAACGCAGCAGACGAAAGCCATGGCTCATAATGAAGGCTTGCCTGATGGCGTCTTCTTCTTTGCTGTACTGATGAATGGGTCCGTCGACTTCTATCACCAGATTTGCCTCCGCACTATAGAAATCTACGATGAACCGCTCAATCGCATGTTGTCTTCTGAATTTAAATCCAAGCAGTTTCCGGTTGCGTAAGTGCTGCCATAGTGCTGCTTCAGCTTCGGTAGATTCCTTCCTATTCTGCCGTGCGATGGGTTTCAGCCTTTGCCACAATTCGGGCTCTGTATGCCATTGTTTAACCTCACCCTTCGCGGGAGAAACCTCTCCCTCTGGCTCCCTCTCCGCTCGCAGAGAGGGAGTACTCGTGCCCCTCTCCGTCGACGGAGAGGGGTTGGGGTGAGGTTGAATCCCTTTCACCATCTTCATAGTCCACATTTAATCAGCACCCCCGTTCCCCGAATATTGCCCGCCCAACCCTCACCACCGTAGCTCCCTCTTCGATAGCGACCTCAAAATCATCGGTCATTCCCATGGAAAGCTCCGTTACGGCCAGTTTTTCCGCCAGCTCCCTCAAGCGCCGGAAGACAGGCCTGACTTCCTCCGGGTTGCTCGTCCAGGGTGCGACCGTCATCAACCCCCGGATAATCAAATTGGGCATATTCCCGATTTCGCCGGCCGCCTGATCGAGCTCATCGGGGTTAAATCCGCTTTTGGTGTTCTCTTGAGCCACATTCACTTCAAGGAATATCGGTAACGGCACCGCTGTATTTCGATCTAAAATACCAGCCAGCTTTACGGAATCAACGCTCTGGATTATATCAAAAAGCCTGACCGCTGTCTTTACTTTATTGGTCTGCAGATGACCTACCATATGCCAGGTGCATTGCTGTTTAATATCCTCGAGTTCGGCCAGCTTCTCGGCTGCCTCCTGGACACGATTCTCTCCAAAGTGGCGAATGCCGGCTTCAAAGGCCTTTCGAATGGTTGCCGCATCATGGGTTTTGGTGATAGCCACAAGCGTTACGGCACTGAGCGGGCGAGCGGCCCGTTCGCATGCGCGAAGGATACGGCCCTGGACTGCCTCGAGATTCTGTTCAATATTCATTTAATGTCACCTTCTGTAACTCCCCCTGAAGTCGATCACGGCTTGTACCGGAGTTTATTCTCTCCCAGGGCAGTCTTTCTTCAAGGGGTATCGGCTGATGAATAGCATCTGAATCGATCCCCGATTTCTCAAGTCCCTGCCACCAGGCTGAAAGGTTCACTTCGGGCATGGTGGCTATTACCGTACCAAGCCGAGCATCGCCCCGAGCGAGCACTCCCTGTATCAGGCTCCATTCAATACTATCAGCTTTCACTTCCACACCTTGTTGCCGAAGTTCCTTTTTCAGCATGGCCAGCCTTTTCTTCAGCACTTTTTTCCGGGCCATAGGCATCCATTGAAACGGGGTTCCGGCTTTGGGCACGAATGGTGTGATATTCAACGTGAAATGTATCCCTGAGCC
>CAZDMY010000267.1:0-3835 GCA_964506405.1 uncultured Dehalococcoidia bacterium
TGAGTGAAGACTATGGCTATGGCCGGTTCGAGAACGTTGTGACCAGTATGGACTATGAACGGCTTTTAAGTGCCACCGGACCTTATGAAGGCGAGATACTGCGTGGCTCTGACCAGAAACATCCCCACAAGATTGCCTGGATTCAGTGCGTCGGTTCCCGGCAAGTCGTCGAAGGGGGTAACAGCTATTGTTCGGCCGTGTGCTGTACCTATACCCAGAAGCAAGTCATACTGACCAAGGACCATGATGCCGATGCAGAGTGCACCATATTCCACAACGATATTCGGTCCTACGGAAAAGATTTCGAGCGATACTACCAGAGAACAGCAGCTTATCCGGGGGTCCGGTTCATCAGAAGCTATGTGTCGATAGGCAGAGAAATACCGGAAACCAAAAATGTCACTATACGATACTCAACTTATGAGGATGGGGTCCAGGAAGAAGAATTCGATATGGTGGTGCTTTCCGTCGGATTGGATCATCCTGTCGATTCCGAGGGTATAGCCCGCACATTCGGCATCGAACTGAACCAGCATGGATTCTGCAAAACCAGCCCCACAAATCCTATGGCGACCTCACGTCCGGGAATTTTCATAAGCGGAGCTTTTAACGGCCCCGTAGATATCCCCGAGACGGTTTACACCGCTAGCGGAGCCGGCTCCCAATGCGGCACGCTTCTTGATTACCGAAGGGGCAGGCTGACCACGGAAAGGGTCTATCCACCGGAGAGGGACGTTTCCGCTGAGGAACCGAAGATAGGGGTCTTCGTGTGTCATTGTGGCGCGAATATCTCGAGAGTGGTCGACATTCCGGACACAGTTGAGTATTGCTGGACTTTACCCAACGTCGTTCATGCTCAGAATCAAATGTTTTCGTGTGCCACCAATTCTGCCCAGGAAATAACGGACATGATTAAGGAAAAGGGACTCAATCGGGTGATTGTGGCTGCCTGCTCTCCCAGAACTCTCGAACCGCTCTTCTGGGATACCGTTCGGGAAGGAGGGCTCAACCCGTATTACTTCGAAATGGCGAATATCAGGGAACATTGCTCGTGGGTCCATGCCAAAGAACCTGAATTAGCCACAAAGAAGGCACAGGACTTAATCCGGTCGTCGGTCGCACGAGCCCTGCTTCTCGAGCCATTGATGCAAATCAATCTGCCGGTGGATGATAGAGCGCTGGTGGTTGGTGGCGGCATCGCCGGCATGGTCTGTGCACTTTCCATCGCGGAACAGGGACACGAGGTTCATCTTGTGGAAAAGGAAAAAGACCTGGGAGGACTGGCTCGCCGGATTCATCATACCCTGGATAAACTGGACGTGCAGGCATATCTGGATGATCTCATCCGGAAGGTTTATAAGAACCCGATGGTACGGGTCTATCATCAGGCGACCATCGAAGAGGCTGCCGGTTATATCGGCAATTTCGAAACCACGGTGAAGTCAGAACTGGGAATCACTAAAATTAAACATGGGGCAACCGTCATCGCCACCGGGGTGGAGGTGTATAAACCGACCGAATACCTGTATGGAGAAGACGATCGTGTAATGACCCATCTTGAGCTAGAGGATGCCATCGTCAACCGGGATGAAAGGCTGGTTAACGCTAAGAATGTGGTGATGATCCAGTGCGTGGGCTGCCGCAATGAGGACAGGAATTATTGCAGCCGCGTATGCTGCAGTGAGTCTATTAAGAATGCCCTTTTGTTGAAAGAGCTGAACCCGGAGGTGAATATCTATATTCTCTTCCGGGATATGAGAACCTATGGATACCTTGAGAATTACTATCGGGAGGCGGCAAATCAGAATGTGCGGTTCATTCGCTATGAGCCCGATGAAAAACCCGAGATAGAACCGGCTGTAGAAGAGGGCCGGCCGGTACTTCAGGTTACCCTGCCGGATTATGTGTTAGGCCAGAAAATGGCCATCGATGCCGATATCGTTATGCTGGCCGCTGCGGCGATTCCTCCCGAAGGGAACCAGGAAGTGACTCAAATGTTTACGCTGGGCTTGAATCCGGATGGTTTCTTCAAGGAAGCCCACGCGAAATTACGGCCGGTGGAATTCGCTGCTGATGGCGTATATCTTTGCGGAACCGCCCAATATCCCAAGCTTATACCGGAAGCGATCAGCCAGGCCTATGCAGCAGCGGGACGGGTTTTAACGCTTGTCTCACAGGACACTGTCGTCGCCTCAGGTTCGATCTGCAAGGTGGATGAAAGCAAATGCATGGGATGCGGTGAATGCATTAAAGTGTGCACTTATGGGGCTATCGAGTTTAATGATACCAAGCAGGGCAAGAAGGCTGTTGTCAACCCTGTCCTCTGCAAAGGAGACGGCCTGTGTAATTCCAAGTGTCCTACAGGCGCAATACAACTAAAACATTTCACCGACGAGGAGATCATCAGTCAAATAGATGCTTTGGTTCCGGCTCTGGCGGAGTTCGCCAGCTAAATTGCCTGCTGAAAAGATTGGACGTAATTAGAAAACTGTGTATGTATCATTCCGGCCAAGCCTGTCCGCAACTTGATTAGGGAAGCCGGAATCTAGCCAAATTTATGTCATTCCGGCCTCCGAGACGGAATCCAGCCAAATTTATGTCATTCCCGCGAAAGCGGGAATCCAGAGGGGCACCGGGGTAGCGGATTCTGAATCAAGTTCAGAATGACATAACGGGGCGAGCTATTTGGTGGCGGGCTCGAATGTGAATAAACAGGACGAATAGAACCAAATGAGAAAGGATTTTTTGAAATGAGTGCAGGATTTGATTTCAAACCCAGAATCCTGGGCTTCGTATGCCACTGGTGAGCGTATGGCGCTGCCGATTTGGCTGGCGTGTCCAGGCTGCAATATACTACAGAAATACGAATGATTCGCGTCATGTGTTCGGGAAGAGTCGACCCGGCATTCGTATTCCGGGCGTTTCAAAACGGGGTGGATGGCGTATTCATTGGCGGTTGCCGCCTCGGTGAATGCAATTATATTACTCACGGCAATTATCATGCGCTCAACATGGTGCTCCTGAGCAAACGGATTTTAGAGCATGTTGGGATCAATCCGGAAAGGCTCCGCATTCGATTTATGTCCTCTGGTGAAGGCCAGTTATTCACTGAATCAGTTGACAGCTTCGTTTCCAAAATAAAGGAACTGGGGCCTCTGGGCACCGGCGATGAGATTTCAGGAGATGAACTATATTATAAACTGGATACAGTTACCAAGCTTATTCCCTATATCAAGATAACGGAAAGAGAGAAACTGGAATCACAACTTGAGAGCGAAGCGGAATATGACAGCCTGTTCACTCAAGAAGAGATAGAGACACTTTTCAATGAGGTGGTTTCATATTATATCGATCCGGAGAAATGCCAGGCCTGCATGATGTGCGCCCGTAGATGTCCCGTAGGAGCGATTGAAGGGGCGAAGAAACAGATTCATGTGATCGATCAGGATAAATGTATAAAATGTGGTACTTGCCTTGAGGTCTGTCCTCCTAAATTCGGGGCGGTGCAGAAGATCATTTCCGAGCCCGTTCCTGAGCCTGTTCCTTTAGAGGAACGGATGATCGTCAGAGAAAAGTGACCAAAGATAAGGGCATCTTGTAAAAAACTGGGAACGAACTCACGTTTCAAACAGGCCAGGCTGAGCCGATATCTGCCCGAGAAAAGGTAAAAACCGGGCAGTTTACCCGATAAAAACAGGGTGATTAACTGGTTCTACTCGATTGACTTCACACTCAACAATAGACTAGAATAATTTACTGGCTGAAATCTCAGAGAAAGCCGATCTGACATTCGGTGGGAGTGCGCCCTTAAGATATGTCAAAATAACCGTAAAAG
>CAZDMY010000268.1:0-3834 GCA_964506405.1 uncultured Dehalococcoidia bacterium
CAATCAAACAAGGATATTAAGCAGCATAAGCAATCTTGGGAAGTTTGAAGTGTTTTCTTACCCTCACTGGTAGTTTCTTTAGCATCCGCATGTGGGATATTGCTTTCCGTTTACTTTGCGAAGATGCCGCTAAGTCACAAAGACACCAGGCAGTCGTGAGTCCATAGTCTTTAGTCGTTAGATCAAAGTTCATAGTTTATGGTTCATAGTTCCCACCCCTCACATTCGCCGAATCTTTTTCCTTACCACCGTTTCCGTTACCGGCGCAGGATTTGATCATCAGCATCAGCATGGACCGCTTGACGTTCACCGTATCTTCATCGTTGATCGGCCTGCCTTCAGCGGTAAATGCTTTTCCATTGATAACAGTCAATCTCCACACCAACCCGTTCGAAACGGACTCAGGATCCTGAGCAAGTCCCATCTTTTTGCCGCTAAGTTGCCATGTAGTCATTGATTTAGAGTCGAGAGTCGTTAGTCAAAAGTCCATAGTCGTTAGTCTTTAGTCGAGAGTCGAGAGTCGCTAGTCAATAGTCGTCAGTTGTAAGTCTTTAGTCGAGAGTCGATAGTCACTTATCGGCTTTCGGTTGTTGGTTCATGAGTTTTTAGTCGTCAGTTTTTAGTCGTCAGTTTTCAGTCCCCCTAACACCATCTGCCACTAAGGCACCAGGGCACTAAACTATTTTCTATCAATTTCCCCAATTCTATCCCTGCACTTCGCGTCTTCGTGCCTTGGTGGCTATTTGTTTCATTTGACATTTGGGCTTTGTCATTTGACATTCGTTATTCGTCCCCTTGTTTACCTGCTCTTCTCTATTCTGGTATAATGCATTCATCAAGTGGCCGGTTCTGCAATCTTTGGCCTTAGTGCAATTATAAACAAAAGTAATAACATATGGCGCTGTGAGTTTTCTGAAGATAAACTGATGGATTTTGGTGTGTATGTTTGAACATTATGAGAGGTCGAAGCGATGATCACAGATGATGCCAGACCTGCGGTGAAAGTACTTTGGCCGAACCAGGAAGACTATAAGCCCAATGCAGTATTCGAAAGGCTCACCATCGGCAGAAAAGCCAAACCAGGGAGCATAAGCCCGGCAGACCTCAGAATTGACGACCCTGAACCGGACGGTATCTCCTCTCTGCACCTTGAGATAGTCTGCCACGGTAACAGTTGCAGCTTTAATACCCTCAATACACGCAATATAACGGAATTGGTTAATTGTAAGAGAAATCCTGATAAGTACCAGTTGTTTAAAGGCGCAGGCAAGGGCACAACACTAAAACATGGCGATATGATCTACCTGGCCCGCGGCCGGGCCGTGGTCGAGTACACGATTCCATCGAAGGACGGCTCCGTTCGCTTTGAAAGCTTCCTCAACGAAAATCATATCGACCTCTGCAACGAAATCTGGCTGAAAAACCAGCCCTCACCACCGGGCTTTCAAGTCTTTTCCATCAAACCACCCCCGATTGTTGAGGATAAAAACCTGTGCTTTAATATCGGCGGCAAAGTACTGCGCCTCCGTGACGACGAAGCCAAGCTGCTTTCTTTGCTTTGCCGCCGCTACGGGTCATCGACGGTGACATACGACGAAATCATCCAGCATGTCTGGGGA
The DNA here is from genome assembly GCA_964506405.1 of uncultured Dehalococcoidia bacterium. Taxonomy (GTDB): domain Bacteria; phylum Chloroflexota; class Dehalococcoidia; order SZUA-161; family SpSt-899; genus JBGLNL01. The sequence continues at coordinate 1,620 of CAZDMY010000268.1, forward strand.
GACGGGAACGAAGCAGCAGGAAAAGGGCAGACGGATATCTACAGCCTGGTCAAGACACTGAGGATGTCTATCAAAAACCAGCTTGATGATGAAGCTAAACAATTGATTGGCACTCATACCGGTGTCGGTTACTACCTGACGGATGTTCAGGGTTAGTTGGATGGTTTGTTGGTTCATGGTTTTGATTCTAGTTCCCACTGTCCTGCGTGGGAATTCAGGCCGGAGAGGTTCCGCCCCATTCCTCCCCTCTGGATACCGGATCAAGTCCGGTATGACACAATGTGGATTGGATTCCGGATCGAGTCCGGTATGACACCCTTCCTTGTCATTCTGAACTTGATTCAGAATCCACTTCCCTGCCCGATCCCCTGAATGCCGGATCGAGTCCGGTATGACATAGTGTGGATTGGATTCCGGCTTCCCCAATCGAGTCGAGGACAAGCTTGTCCGGAATGACATAGTGTGGATTGGATACCGGATCTAATCGGGTATGACATTAAGTAAAGCAGCAGTAATATCATGAACTGTTGACCCTCGGCTTCATTCGTGGTATATTGGTAGTATGAAAGTCAAGACATCTATCACACTATCGGAGGACTTGTTAAAAGCCATCGATGAAAGAATTGGCCAACGGAAGAACCGGTCTGGTTTCATTGAAACTGCGCTTTGGACCTTTATTCATCAGACTCTCCGAGACGAACAGAACAAACGGGATTTAAAGACTATTAATCGCCGGGCGGAGCGCTTGAATGAAGAAGCTGCGGATGTGCTTGCCTATCAAGTATCCCTATGAAACGCGGTGAACTTTACCGGGTTTCCCACCCGACTGCAAGAGACCCCAGGAAATTCAGGGTTTTTGTTATTGCCAGCAGGCAAGTCCTCATTGATTCACGATTCTCCACCGTCATATGCGCCCCGGTCTATTCAACTAATGACGGCTTGTCAACTCAAGTTTCAGTCGGCATAGAAGAAGGTTTGAAGCATGAGAGCAGCATCCACTGTGATGAATTGGTCAGCCTTCCAAAATCGGTTTTGACTAACTATGTTGGCATACTCTCAGATCAGAAGATATCGGAACTCAACCAGTCCGTCTGTATTGCTCTGGATATTCCGGTTGATATCGGAAGATCACGAGAAGAAATTTGAAATTCCTCTTAGTCTCCCTTTGGCTTTGCTCAGGACAGGCTCTTTACGAAAGGGAGAAACACACCCCTTAATCCCCTCTCAAGAGGGGACCTATTGGCTCCCCCTTTGGAAAAGGGGGATCGAGGGGGTTGATCACAAGGTTCCTCAAGCAGTAGCTGCAGGATAGAGCGCTCTCCTCAGTTCATCCAGAAATTCCGCAAGTGCAGGCCTCTTCATTGGATCATGTGCCAGACAACGGAGGATCGTATCATCCATCCGCTTTATGAATTCAAGGTCTTCCGGGTTAAGGCTCAGACACAGTTCATTCGTGAGAAGGTGGCTCAAGACAGCACACTGATAGCCGGGATCCCTGACATTTTCATTCATGGTTCCTCCGCTTGAAATCAACGGATGCACACCGGCAATGGATTCATAAAGCATTTGCACCAGCATGGCCAGATCCCTGGCCGTTAAACGCGCGGCCAGTTCCTCCCTTTCCTGATGGGTATTGTCGAATTTCCTTTCCGCCAGGTATCTTAACCGTTGACCCGGTTGAGTATCAGATGTCATTTCCGGTACCGGATTGTCGGCAGGTCCATGGGAAATATCAATGGAAGGATTGGTGCTGATGACCACAAATCCGAAATCAGCCAGGAACGGCTTTTGCAGTTCGCCTTTCCATTGATGCGCAACCAGCAGATTCCTTAAGGAAAGGTCTCCATAGGTCAGGCCGCTGCTATGCAAATCCTGAAGGGTCATGCCGGTTCGCAGTATCAGTTCCCCCACCTTTCGAGCCTGGAGTCCACCGCGTTCATTATTGCAATCCATCATCTCCAGAAGCGTTTTCCCCTCAATCCGTGCCATCAGCAAATTAGGGACGGGTTCGTACGAATAGTTATAACATGGGACGATACCGTCAGTGCCTTTCTTGCAGGCTTCGCTGAGCCGATGAGCTTCCGCTTCGAAACGCTTCCTTTCATATCCGGCAGGAAATACCTTGACAGCTATCTTCTCCGTTTCACCTGTAACAGGGTTCACCCATGTCCCGTATAATACAAATCTTCCCGCCGAACCTTTTCTGAAGTTTTCG
>CAZDMY010000269.1:0-2393 GCA_964506405.1 uncultured Dehalococcoidia bacterium
CTGTCCGGGCAGAACGTGGTCGCGAGTAAGTTTCGAGACCTCCTTGACCGAATACCCTTCCCTGGATTCGATACATTGAGTAATATGAGGAAAGGCCTTGAACAGGATCTCTTCGCCTTTGGCCCACCAGGCTTTCTTTTCCCTGGCGCTCATCTCAGGATCAGCCGGACAGAGGTAACCGGTCATCAGCATCTGCTTGCCGGGCGGTGCTGCGCCCGGATCGTAGTTATCCGGTACCTCGAACCATACCGTGATATCCTCCGGGAGATTGCCCGTCTTGGCTTCCTTAATCCAGCGGTCCAGTGTCCATGAACTCTTGTCCGAGAAGATCACTCCGTACGGTGCGTCCGTTACCTTCCGGCTCAGGTAGTAACGTGTACCCATGAATCCCAGTGAGGGCATTAACTCCCTAATATAGTTTACATAACTCTTATCGAAATGTTCTTCACCCACCAGCTTCAAGACGGTGGGCTGTAATCCGGCGTTACTGATAACGATCGGTGCGCGGAAGGTCCCCTTATCGGTTACCACTCCCGTCACCTTTCCCTGCTCAACGAGTATTTTTTCCACCCGAGTCTTCATAAGGACTTTGCCGCCGTTGGCGGTAACGGCTTCGGTGTAGGCATCAGCCAGCTTGCCGAATCCACCCTGGCAGAAAAGGCCACCATTTCGCAGGAATATATCTTGAAGGCACCTGACAGCTTCTGAAGCGGACAATGCATCGAAGGGTACCACAAAACAACCGTCGGCGACGGGTCCGAGCAGGAAGGCAATTACTGGCGGCGGCAGCTTATATCTGCCCAGCCACTCTGCGAAGCTGATGTTATCAAGTTTCGCGATTTCCTCAGCGGGCATCAGGGTGATATCCATCATGCATCGCAGCGATTCTTCCCGGTCTTCCGTTTGAACACCCAGCCAGTCGAATATCACATTCGGATCCATGGCAGCATCCTCTGGCATAGGGGGCATGGGGGTGAATTTGCCTGAAGGTGCCCGGTAAATACAAGCTTGCTTGCCGATGAATGAGACCAGCTTGGCTTTGTCAGACATTCCCAGTTCATCCAGTACCTTCTGAAGGATGGTATCAACAACGGGTGCGCTGATGACTACCCATGCGGTATGGGTAAAGCCCTTCTTTCTCACGGTCATTGCCTTGCCGCCGGCGCTGCGGTTCTTTTCTACCAGTAATACATTCAGCCCGCGCTTAGCCAAAAGTCCGGCGCAGGCACTACCGCCGAATCCGGCTCCGACCACTATTGCATCATACTGTTGTTTGGCCATGCTTTCCCCTTAAAATAATGAGCTTAGAACTCGCCCGGATGTGCAGGATTGCGGTTAAACCATTGTTTGGGTGAGAGGATAAAGGCAATAATAGCGCCTTTCATCATGACTTTGAGAAGGGTGAGAAGATCCCGGAATGCCAGGCCGCCACGGATTCTCCATTTTACCGGATCTGTAACATCAACGTGCATGATGAGATAATCGCCCTGGCGCTCGAGGCCTGAAATATGGCCGGTTAATTCGGTTTTTCCCAACCCTGTAGATCTAAATTGCATAGTTTGCCTCCATTAGTTTGTTAAAAACGATTAAAGAATATATCCATTCTCACGAGATTTGGTCACGATTTCCGGTTCCTGCCACCATTTATCAATACCGCATTCCTCGGCAATGGTGTTGGCACAGTTGTATCCGGGGCCCCAGATAACACATCCTCCGGGCCAGACACCGGCCCCCCCAACGAAGAGGTTCTTGACGGGGGTGACGTTGTGGGAGCACTCCTGATTAGGTCTGAGATAGCCCATCTGCAATGGATGATACATCCCCTGCTTGTAGGATCCCTTGACCATATTGGCAAACTTATTCTGGATATCGGCCGGTGTGGTGATGTTCCACCAGAGAACCTTATCCGGAGTCATGTTCGTCGTGTATTTTTCCAGCGTGCGAAGCTGATAGGCAGCGATCTCTTTGCGATAGTTGTATCTAAGCCACTGGTCGTGTCCGCCGTTTTTCAGTTCATAAGGAGCCATTTGGGAAAGCAGACCGGAAGACTTTCCCTCCGGTGCCTGATATGGATCGTGAACCGACGGGAAGGTGGCGATGTAACCGGCAGTCTCGGGCAATTCGCCGGTGTCCATCATATCCCATTCCTTGAGAAGTTCATCGCAACTCTCGTAACCGAGAACATACATAAAGGATTTATTGACATCCGGATTGGATTCTGCGGCCTTGAAGTTAGGAGGCTCGGCCAGGGCCAGGTGAAGATCCAGCAGGCTCCATTTCTCCCACTGCCAGGAATTAACCATCGCTACAAAATCGGGGTCGAGTTTATCTTCGCCCACATATTTCAGGAAGGTCTGGTGAATATCGATAGTGGAAACGACGGCTTTGTTTGC
>CAZDMY010000269.1:2403-3807 GCA_964506405.1 uncultured Dehalococcoidia bacterium
GAGGAAGGCCCGCCCGCCGAAGGCGCCGAGATCGAGGTGATGATCGACCGGTTCGACCGCCGCGAAGGCGTCCAGATACTGGGTGCCGTCCTCAAGTTCCACACCTTTCGCTACATTGTTTTCCACAATGATTCGCTTGATCTGGGCGGAAGTGCGAATCTGCCCCTGGTTTTCGAAGACATTTTTCAACAGAGCGTTGGAGACCCTGTGAGAACCACCGGCGGTCAGGCGGTAGTTGGACATCCGGTTGAAGTAGAGCGGAATCAGATATCCGACCCCCGATTGGGAATAATCGAGACCCCAGTGACAGACCCCGTACATGATAAGGGTCCGGACGTAATCGTTCTCGAACTTCTCCTTCACGACCTCTTCGGGAGTTCTCTCGGAATACTCGGAGAGAACCCGGCCCAGCTCACTATTTTGAGCGCGAGCGGCCATCAAGGGGGCGGGTTCTGGTTTAACGAAGGTTTGAGGTCCGACCAGTTCTCGCATCAACTCATCGCATTCTCTGTACCAATCCCTGTAGGAATCGGCATCCTTTTGCGAAAACTGGGCGATAGACTGGGCGGTCTTTTCCGGATCGTGGTACACGCAAATAGCTTTACCCTCCGGTGTAGGGAAGCACCACTGGAGATCGGGCATAATATGCCGGACGCCGTAGGTGCCTTCAAAATCGAAATCCTGGTACACCGGGGCATAATCGACCATCATATGGAAGATAGCATGCGTGTTATGAAAGAATTCCGGCAGCGTGATCTGCTCGGTGGCAAGTCCGCCGCCGGCTTCGTACCTTTTTTCCAGTAGCAGTACCTTCTGCCCCGCCTTGGCCAGATAAGCTGCGATCTCGAGTCCGTTGGGGCCACTGCCGATGATTACGATATCGTACTCGTATGTTCCCATGTGAGCCTCCTCCTTGCATTTACATTTCTAGTATTTCGGGTCTCTGGGGAAGGATTCTCGGGCCTTATTAATCGCCCACTTTGTCCAGTGAGCCAGGGAATCGGCCTCGTCCCCCTGTTCTTCCCATGGTTTGCGCAGACCCATTTCTTCTGCCATAATCTTATAACAATTATAGCTGGCGTCAACACTGGCGTTGGACCCTACGTGCCAGAATCCGCCGGTTGCGTACAGGTTGCTGATTGGCGTGCGATGATTAGCCAGTTCCGGGGTTGGCCGGTTTGCCCCTCGCTGAGAGATACTCTGATCAATTCCCGAGAAGTTGCCATGTGGTGCAAGGTTCTTCATCCGTACACAATCCCAGGGGCTGTTCGTATCACAGCCAATGAGGTTATCCCATGTCATATTCGGGGCGTATTGCTGCCAGACGTGGAGCATGTCCTCAGTATATTTCACTTTCAGTTCCAGCCATTCCTGTTCAGAAAGGTCCGTCGCACGCGGGCCCTG
>CAZDMY010000270.1:0-3789 GCA_964506405.1 uncultured Dehalococcoidia bacterium
ATGCATTTCCCGTTTATGTATATGATGAACTGAGCGACGGCCCGGCGCTCGCGGCACAGGCAACCAGCGAGGTTCGGGACGGTTGGAACACAGCCGGAGCCGTACCCGATTATCCGGGGCCCAACCCCGATTGTACCGGTAATATCACACCGGATTACCTGGCCTTCTGGGGAAGGATCAAGCAGGCCCTCGATCCCAACGAGATCATGCACCGGGGGCAATCGCCAGTTGTGAAGAGCGGGAGCTAAACGAATGCCATTTGAATTGATAGCAAAACACAAACCCACCATCTGGAACTGCCAGGTTTGCAGCGTGTGCCAGCGAGGCCCCTGGAATCCGTATCCGCCCAAAGGGCCGACATCCGACCGGCTCTGTCCCGAATATGAAAAATTCCGCACCCTGACCCACTCGGCACTGGGAAGGATTCAGGCCGCCAAATGGATGCTCGAGGGCAAATACCAGCCGGATGAGGATTTCGTGAAGGTTGCGTACGACTGCCTGCTTTGCGGGGCATGCAGCACCGTCGGGTGCGTAGTCGATAAAGAACACGTACCGCTTTTTCGGGATTTAAGAGCGGATATGGTCAATAGTGGGCTCGATCCTATTAAGCCTTTTCAGAAGGCTGCTGAGAATATCCAAAAGGAAGGCAACCGGTTCGGCCTGCCGAAAACGGATCGCACCAGATGGGCCGAAGGGATTGAGATTTCAAAAAACGCAGATACGGTTTATTTCGCCGGCTGTGTGGCGTCTTATCGCTCACCCCAACTGGCCCAGACCACGGCCCGATTGCTCAATCGTCTCGGAGTCGAATTCTCTATCCTGGGCGAAGACGAAATCTGCTGTGGAAATCCGTTGATCAGTTCCGGGCAACTGGAAGCGTTCCAAGAAGTGGCCAGACAGAATGTTGCCGCTATTCAAAACGCCGGCGCCACGCGGGTGGTCACCTCATGTGCCTGTGGCTACAGTGTGCTGAAATTCGATTATCCCCGCATACTGGGCCAGCAGCCCTTCGAGGTGGTTCATATCACCGAGTTGCTGGCGGGCCTGCTCGAACAGGGAGTTCTGCAGCTAAACGAAGGCGTTCACGAAACAGTAACCTACCAGGATCCCTGCCACCTGGTCCGGATGGGGGGTAAAGTCATTAAAGAACCCCGTATGTTGCTGCAAAGCATACCGGGACTTGAACTTGTCGAAGTGGAAGGAAACGGCAAGGATACCCAGTGCTGCGGGCACTTTCCGGTTGAATTGCCGGAACTCTCCTTATTCACCGGAATCAACCGGTTGAAAGACGCCCAGGCGGCAGGGGCCGGCACCATCGTTACGGCCTGCTCATTCTGTGAATGGAACCTGAAACGGGCACAAAAAACCGAAAACATGGAAATGAATGTGATCGATATCGTAGAACTCATGGCGCGATCACTCGGACTTTAATTCAGCATATGCAGACTCCGGAAGTAATCAAAACAGGAAAAGACAATGGCGAGGGAATGGTCATCCATTACCGCACCAGCCAGGGTACCAGCGTTTATGGGCTGGGCATACCCAACCTGTGGGGCGGTGAGGGCTGGGACCTGGGCCCGACCTGGTGTTACCTGATTATCGGCCCCCGGACGATCCTCATCGATACCGGCCGCTTCGGCAACTTCGACGTTATTCAAACACTTCTGAAAGCGACTGGTAAAGCCCTTTCGGATATCGACATCATCATCGTTACCCACAGCCACGAGGATCACGACGGTAATCTCCCCGAAATCCTGACCGAATCCGATGCCGAACTCCGGGCACATACGATATATCCCCACATGATCGCCTATTACCCGGATATCATCGGCGGGGCAGCCCACCCGGAACTGCCCGGATCATGCCGGTTCTGTTTCATGCCCGAGGAGTTTTACAACACATGTATTCCGTATCACCGGAAACGCAGCAGGCTTTCCGTTGATCGTACACTAGCAGACGGGGAGCATCTTCCCGAAGAGAACCTCCATATCATCCACACACCCGGCCATACCCCGGATTCAATCTGTATCGTTCTGGAGGATGAGGCGATATTCACGGGTGATACCGTCCTTCCTGATATCACCCCGCACCCCTCCTCGGCCCGATACTTTGATGCGAATTGCCATATCCTGCCCGAACCGCTGCAATCACGGAACACCGTCTACGGGCTAATGGTTTATGTTAACTCCCTGAAAAAGCTGGTGGAATTGGACCGTCAGCCATTCGCTGCCACGTTTCCCGGCCACCGGTTGTTCTATAACGGGAATTTCAACCTGATCCATTCCCTTGCAGACCGGGCCAGTGAGATCGTTCGCTTCCACGCCGATCGCTGCAGCGACATTCTCCGCATTATCAAAGACTCGCCCAAATTAATTGATGATATCGCGATCGCTCATTTTTCCGCTTCCCAGTTGAAGGGGAGTGGCCCCATGATGGCCCGGAGCGAACTGACCGCCCATCTTGAGGTATTATTGAGATGCAGCGATATTGAATGGAACGGGAATGTTGAGGACCCGGTGGCTTGGACTGGCACGACTCACTATCTTGGGGAATTCTGACTAGTGCTGTATCAACCTTGAACCTTACGTTATGTCATTCTGAGGAAACACTGAATCCAGAGGGGCGAAGGGAATTGGATTCCGGCTCGGAGGCTCGGATATTGGCGCGCCTGGGCGCATCTATCGACCGTGGAGAACGGAATGATATACCGTACTTACTTCCCGAGTTAATAGTAATCCAAACAAATACTAATACTTGAACAGGTCCATACTCAAATATCTGTCGCCGCGATCGGGCAGGACCGTGGCGATTTTTTCATACTGCTTTGCCAGCCGTAACGCAATCAGAATATTCGCGCCCGAGCTGATCCCAACCAGCAGGCCATATTCCCGCGAGAGTTTCCGGGCCATATCCACGGCTTCCTGGCTGCCCACCGTAACCGTCTGGTCGACCTGTTTCATATTGATCAACTGGGGAATGAAGCCATCGCCAATGCCCTGTATTTTGTGCTCGCTGATCCGAACATCGCTTCCCCCGAACATCACCGCCGCCTCCTCCGGCTCAATGGCGATTACCTTCACATTTGGATTGGCCTTTCTCATGACATTGGAAATGCCCATAAGCGTTCCGCCGGTGCCGACACCGGCAACCACCGCATCCACCGGGCCGATTTCGTCGAGGATCTCCTTGCCGGTTTTCTCCTGGGCAGCGATGTTGGCAGGATTAACGAACTGCTGCGGCATAAAATGTTTCGGCTTGGCCGCGATTTCCTCCGCCTTTGCAATGGATTCTGCCAGGCTGCCGCTTCTGGATGTCAGCACAATCTGGGCTCCCAGAGCGTGGATGATCTGCCGCCTCTCTTCGCTCATGTTTTCCGGCATGACCACCACCATCTTGTATCCTTTCATACCGGCGACCATGGCCAGCGAGATGCCCGTATTGCCGCTGCTCGGCTCCACTATGGTAAAGCCCTTCTTCAACTTCCCGTCCCGCTCGGCAGCCTCCACCATCTCCAGTGCCACCCGGTCCTTAATACTGCCCGTAGGGTTGGCCCCTTCGAATTTGGCATAGACATTGTCTATTCTGACAATCGGCGTTCTTCCGATGGCGGTCAGAATATTGAACGATTTCTTCTCGGTGATGGCTGGATCAGGGCTGGTTTTCGACATGTTTCATCTCCGTCTGATGCTGACTAGGTAAAGAGTAAGGCTGTGCTTGATTGCTCAGGGGTCAAGTTTCAAGATCAGGTCTTCCAGGGATCGCTTAGGTACATGATGTACCTGTGCTTCA
>CAZDMY010000271.1:0-3741 GCA_964506405.1 uncultured Dehalococcoidia bacterium
GGAGGCCGGAATGACACAAAAAAACCAACCTTCACAGACCCTTCCTTATTCAGGCATTGGCCGCCTGACCAGCCGAATCGCCTCCTCAGTACAGGTTGGCACACAAACACCACAGCCCAGGCATTTTTCAGGTTCAACTACTGCAAATGCATCAATGGTTATGGCATTAACCGGGCAGCGTTCCTCACAGGTACCACAGGCGATACACGTCGATGAATCGGCGCGCGCCACAAACGGCGAAGGGATGAAGGTCGGCGCTCCCATTTGATAGGTATGAAATATGGGGCAGCAATCGTTACAGCAATTGCAGATAAGCCCGAAGATATTGATGGTGTGAACCAGACCGTCCCGATTGGTTTCCTTCAGCAACTCCACCAGTTCATCGTACGTAAGTTCACGAGCCATGTGATGCTTCACCGCCCACCGGCTCAGCGCACCGGTATGAACACAGGTCTCCATCATGTGTTGACATGGATCTTCGGGCGTGACCATGGCTCGTCCCATACGGCAGGGACAGAGCGATACGCTCCAGTGCCCGGCTTCCTTAACCGCCTCGGCCAGATTCTCCTCCGGCTTGATATCATCCGGCAATGCAGCCATTCCGGCCCATACGGGCGTATAGGCAAATCCCAGTTTGGCCAGCGCGCCTTCCGCGTGATCTTTTCCCACTTCATGCATCGCCTTGATCAGTTCCACGGAATAAGGGAAGCGCACCCCACCCCATGCACCTGTCTCCGTTAACCCGCCGGCCGTCATACCAACGGCCCGGTAAACGGGATCCGCTTCGGCCGGATCGTAGATGATGATCCCTTTTTCAGCCATCTGGAGAAGCTTTTCCTTGAGACTGGATTGGTCAATTCCGGTTTTGACGGCCAGTTCCGAAAGTGTCCCCCCGCTCAGCCGGATATTAAGGGACAGTTCCGCTTCCTCCGGTGTGTACTGTATTCGCAAAAGCTTCAGGAAGGAGGGGGTGGCCGGCATTCCGACGGTATCTTCTTCATCGATCATATGGGCTAATTGCTCGTAAATATCACTCTGATCCATCTTGATAACCCTATCAAGCGTTCGGCTGACCGTGCTCGTCCATCGCCTGCTTCAGTTCCTCAGATACCTCCACTTCCTCGGCGCGCCGGACCAGCTTCATCGCCTCCGACGGGCAGTGGGTGACACACACTCCGCAGCCGATACAGACGTTTTCATCAATCCCTGCAATCTCCTCCACGGTAATCGCGTTCATCGGACACCATTCGGCGCAATCACCGCAGGCGATGCAATCCTCTTCGCTGACTTCCGGTATAAAGGGCGATTTAATCAGCGTCTCTGTGTTGAGCTGATGATACCCCACAAACATCGGGCAGCAATCGTCGCAGCAATTGCAGATGAAACCATTTATATTGATGGTATGCACCAGACCATCGGCATTGGCTCTTTTGAGGATACCCATCGCTTCTTCGTAAGTGATTTCCCGGCCCTGCTTGTGTTCCACGCACCAGCGGGCGGTCTCCCCCGTATGCAGGCACGTCTCCAGCATATGCTCGCAATGGTCGCCGGGTTCGGCGATCCAGTGCGAAAGCCGGCAGGGACAAAACGAAATACTGAAATAACCCTGATCCTTAATAAATTCCGCCAGATTCTCTTCAGGCCTGGCATCTGCCGGCAGGACCCAGGGATGAGCCCAGACGGGCGCAAAGGGGAACCCAAGCTGGCAGAGGTTATCCCTCGACCACTCATACACTGCCTGATGCAGGTGTTTGGCCAGTTCTACATCATGAGGATAGCGGATGTTCCCCCAGATACCAGTTTCTACGAGTCCCGGAGCGGCCGATCCCAGTACACGGCAATTGGGATTGGCTACTCCGCCGGGATCAATCCACATCGTGCCCTTATCAGCCATGGTGTTGAGTTTCTGGAATAGATCATCTTTATCCATCTCCAGCTTGACCGCCAGTTCCTCCAGCGGGCCACCGGTTAACCCGATCTTAATCGCCAGTTCCGCTTCTTCCGGCGTAAACTGCAACTCCAATACCTTGTGCATTGCCGGTGTATTGGGCAATCCTACCACATCCTGCTCGTTGATCATATTTAATAGTTCCTGGTAAACATCTCTCTCGGCCACTTGAACCTCCCTAAAATATATGTTTAGATCTCACCGACATCAAAACAGCGTCGTGTCTTGATACGTCCCATAGACTTCCCGGAAAACATCACAGATTTCCTCGATGGTAGCATACTCACGCACACATTCCATGATCTCCGGCATTACGTTATTATTACTTAATGTAGCAGAGCGTAATTGCGCCAGATTCATTTCGACCATCTCGTTATTCCGTTTCTCTTTTACTTCCTCAAGTCGCTTGATCTGCCTGGACTCAACCTCAGGGTCAATTTTCTGTACTTCAACAGGTGGATGGTCTGTCACATATTTGTTCACACCCACAATAATCCGCTCGCCCGTCTCCACCTGCTTCTGAAATCGATAAGATGCCTCAGCGATTTCCCGCTGGGGATACCCCTGCTCGATAGCAGCCACCATACCACCCATTTCATCGATCCTGTTAATATACTTCATTGCTTCCTGTTCAATCCTGTCCGTCATCGCTTCCACGTAATAGGATCCGGCCAGCGGATCGACTGTGTCGGCAACCCCCGTTTCCTCGGCCAGTATCTGCTGCGTACGTAGAGCAACGGTGACCGCGGCCTCGGTGGGGAGCGAGAGGACCTCATCATACGAATTGGTATGAAGCGACTGAGTTCCGCCCAGTACGGCTGCCAGAGCTTCGTAAGCGGTACGAACCACATTATTCAGCGGTTGTGGAGCAGTGAGCGAACAGCCGGCTGTCTGCGTATGGAAACGCAGCATCCATGACCGCGGATCTCTGGCTCCGAAGCGCTCCTTCATGAAGCGAGCCCACATGCGCCGAGCCGCTCGATACTTGGCAATCTCCTCGAAGAAATCCATATGAGCATTGAAGAAAAATGAGAGCCTGGGTGCAAACGAATCGACATCCATTCCCCGGTCGATACAGGCCTTAACGTAAGCAAGTCCGTCGGCCAGGGTAAAAGCCAGTTCCTGCACGGCCGTGGATCCTGCCTCACGGATGTGATATCCGCTGATGCTGATGGTATTCCACCTGGGAATTTCCCGGGTGCAGTATTCCACAGAATCAACGATCAATTTCATGGAAGGTCCTGGTGGAAGCATCAGTGTTTTCTGGGCGGTGAACTCCTTAAGCATGTCGTTTTGAATCGTGCCTAGTAATTGATCCTTCCCGACACCCTGCTTTTCAGCAGTCACAACATACATTGCCAGCAGGATAGCGGCGGGCGGGTTGATGGTCATGGAGGTGGAAACCTGATCCAAAGGAATCCCATCGAACAAAATTTCCATATCCTTGAGGGTATCGATCGCTACCCCACACTTCCCACACTCTCCGATTGCCTCGGGGCTCCCGCTGCAGTAGCCCGATAGAGTGGGAAAATCGAATGCCGTACTCAGGCCCGTCTCACCATGCGCCAGCAGATACTTGAATCGTTTGTTGGTATCCTCCGGGCTGCCCATGCCGGCGAACATCCGCATGGTCCACAGACGTCCGCGGTACATGGTGGGTTGAACTCCGCGGGTGAAAGGGTACTCGCCGGGGAATCCCAGATCATGATTGTAGTCGAGAGCAGCAATATCTTCCGGCGTGTACAGCCGGTTCACCTCCAGGCCAGACATGGTGTTGAAGGTTTCTTTTCGCT
>CAZDMY010000272.1:0-332 GCA_964506405.1 uncultured Dehalococcoidia bacterium
ATCGGCGTTTCGATTTCCCAGAAGCCGTTTTCGTCGTAGTAGTCGCGGACGATTTTGGTCACGCGGTGACGGACGGCGAGTTTGTTGAGCATGCTCGGGCGGCGCAGGTCGATGTAGCGGTACTGCAGGCGCAGTTCCTCGTTGACCTGATCGGCGGTGTCGATCTCGAACGGCGGCGTTTTGGCGGTGTTGAGAATTTCGAGGTCGCTGACGAGGACCTCGAGATTCCGCAGGCCGTGGTCGAGTTTCTCAAGAACAAGCAGGACCTTGGCGTGCACACCGAGATGTTCTCCGATTCCATCCTGGACCTTGTCGACTCCGGCGCCGTTACC
>CAZDMY010000272.1:342-3738 GCA_964506405.1 uncultured Dehalococcoidia bacterium
TTCCAGGCCTTCGCCGCGGGGGCGAACGGTGCCTTTGGCGGCGATGACCCACTCGCAGCGGAGGGTGCGGGCGATTTTGTGGGCCTCTGGGGCCGCTTCGGGGTCAAAAACGAGCTGGACGAGGCCGTTTCGGTCGCGCAGGTCGATGAAAACAAGATTTCCGTGGTCGCGATATGAGTTCACCCAGCCGGAAAGGACGACAGTCTGGGTGTCGTGTTCCAGCCGTAATTGACCGCAATGATGCGTACGTTTGAGCATAGATTGTCCCTTTTTATCCCGAATTCCTGATTTACAAAGCCGATACCTTACCCGAAAGACCGCTTGCCGTCAACGATATTAACCGCCGAATATGGTCGGTGTTCGCATATACACACAAATAGAGGTCCTGTTTACCCCCCCTTAGTCATTGACTATCTATAATTAACAGGGGCCATGGAAAAACCATGGCCCCTGCTATCATAAATCACATTAAGCAGACTGAAGAACAGTTTGCCAGCTTTTATAAGGCGATTTAGGTTTATTACATGGTATCAATCTCCTGCAAAACGAATAAGACGAATGTTATCCACTCCAACCCAAGTATTACTCCCAATGCTTGTATTATCTAACTCTATACCGATTGGAGCGTCAAAAAGATTATTGACACTCGTTGAAAATTCCAACATGTAACTCTGCATATTATCTGTCAGGTTGCTAATATCTTTAGACACAATTTCATATCGTATCCCCCCCAACCCCAAATCTACATAATATAAACTAATCTTAAGATTTGGCGTAATGCCCCCGGTACGCCTAGCATCTATAAGAAGTTTGTATTGAGTAGATGGAAGTATTGTGTGATTAGTAGTATTGTAAACCGATGGATCGGCACTCAGCAGAAAGCCTCTCCACCAATTGCCTTCGGTAGTCGTATGATCAATTTCAACCCCAGAATCGGATGCAACCGTATCACTTCTCCAGCCAGGCACATTCTCCCAGTTTGTCTGCCTTACTGTTCCAGGGAGCTCAAAACTTGGATTTTCAACATCAACGGCAACGACTCCTGCCAGATTGACGACTTCGGTTTGAGTTAACGCACGGTTATAAATACGAACCCCATCGACGAGACCATCCCAATTTGCATGCGTATCTGGCCAATCCACCTGAAACTTTCCAATAAAAAATTCTCCATCACAACTCTCGGCTGTTCGGTTTGACAATCCACAAGGCTGACCATCAGCATAAAGTGTTATTTTTTGTCCATCATAAGTAAGCCCCACATGATGCCATATTCCCTCTTGGGAAAATATTGGATATGCCGAAATGGTCATACCACCACCAAGATATGAACGCAATGTATCATCTGAACTTCGGTATAACCATGTACGGCCAGTTCCGGAAGTATCATCAACTTGTTGTAAAATGATTTGCGCATCGGATCCGGCCTTCTGATCCAGCCTGACCCATGCAAATGCACTGAATGGTCCATCAGCCGGATTTATGATGTGGGAAGGCAACTGGGTATAATGTGCCGCATCAAGAACAACGGCTTTTCCAACATAACCGTCAATCCAGTCGGTACTTCCGTAATTTGCATCATCTTTATTTCTGGAGAAATAGGAGAAGTCATAAGGATTGTCATCCATCGGCCAGCAGCCAACGAGGTCTAATTCAGCTACTTCCTCAGGTGATAATACACGTTTGAAAATCTTAACATCGTCCATTAAACCACCCCATTTTGCATGCGTATTGGGCCAGTTCCCATCATCCAATTGAAACTTCCCAATCCTTAGAATCCCGTCACAACTTTCAGCCGTACGAGTTGACGTGCCGCAGGGCAGACCATCAACGTAGAGTGTAATAACATCTGTATTAAGATCATACGTTATGCCCACATGATGCCATTTTCCTGTTTGTGAAAACACAGCATCGGTTGAAATCGTCGCACCGCCACCAAGATATGAACGTAATGTATCATCTGATCCTCGGTATAACCATGTACGGCCAGTTCCGGAAGTATCATCAACTTGTTGTAAAATGATTTGCGCATCGGATCCGGCCTTTCGATCCAACCTGAGCCATACAAAGGCACTGAATGATGTTTCTTGCGGATTGATCAAATTTGAAGGGAGTTCAAGATAATCAGCGGAGCCATCCAAATCAATCGCACCCTCGATATACCCATCGGAAAAGGATGGATTTCCGTACACTGTGATGGCGTGGTTATTCCCGGAAATATCAACAGCGGAACCGTTAAACGGCCCATCGACAATTAAGGCCTGGTTTTCATAAGCTCCCAGATCGATTAAACGCCCCAACGGCAGGCCGTCACTTTTAAAATCAATAATGCTTGGCTTTCTGTCTAAATCTACAGGTATCTCTTCGGTTGATTCCTTAGGATAGTCTGCTTCATTCCCATAGTCGATTAACACGCTGGATGATTTCAAGCGATAATCACCCAATTCCAGGAAGTCGTCAGTCTCATCGTTCGGCGTCTGATTATCATTCCAGACACCCAAACGAACAAATCCAGGGGCATCATCAATATTGTAATTGGGTGACGATTGATTTATGGCATTTTCATAACAACTGAAGAAAATCCTGTTTTCATTCTCACTTTTTCTCCCGGACCAGTCGTTACTGTTATTGTAATAAAGGATGCTGTTGACTATAGTACAATCTGTTTGTATACCATCGGAATTAACATAAAAACCACCACTTGTGTTTTGTACCACTGTGCAATTAATTAATGATCTGTGAGCTCCAATAAACCCATATCCTTTATTTCCCGCAATAAGGCAGTTTACAGCTTTCCCATAATAGCAGCCGGTCCCCTGGTTTGATATGATCTCGCAGTTTTCTATTGTGCCGGTGCTCGCAAAAGATAAGCCGGCACCATTGTTTAAACTTTCATTCTCTCGAATGATACTATTCGTAACCTTCGTGCATTCATATACGCCGCCGCCTTCACCTGAGGCATAATTGTTTTTGATCAGACAGTTTTCCACTCTGCCCACGTAACTAACACCTCCACCTTGACCATAAGGAGTAATTGGATCATAAGGATCAAATGTACCTCGTGATTCATTTCCAATAATATCACAATCCTCAAGAATATCGAAATGATTGACTCCGGCACCCCCACCCCCTCCGGCATTAGCGTAGCAAAAGTTATTCTTTATCAAACATGAAACCGCCCTATGACCACCACGAAGACCTCCACCACCTGCGCTTGCAGTATTTCCTTCTATAATACATTTATAGATTCGAGTTTCAGGATGCAGAATACCTCCACCAACATCATGTACAACCGACCTGCTACAGTAATATAACCCGCCTCCGGATATTTTTGCTGTATTATATTTCACCTGACAATCTGAAATATTTCCGGAACAATGAGATAACCCTCCGCCGTGA
>CAZDMY010000273.1:0-3735 GCA_964506405.1 uncultured Dehalococcoidia bacterium
CGAAGGTAAAGAAAGCGGCCGAAGTAGAAGGTCCCGCCTATGTACACATCCTGGCCGTTTGCGATACTGGCTGGCGGACTCCGACGAACATAAGCGTAGCTATCGGACGGTTGGCGGTGCAGACCGGCGTCTTTCCGCTTTATGAAGTGGAAAATGGACAGTATAAGCTTAACGTCAATCCAAAATTGAAACCCGTTGAGGAATACTTGAAAAAGCAGGGCCGGTTCCGCCACCTGAAAGAAGAAGATATTGGAGTGATCCAGGAGCGGGTTAATGATGAATACGCGAAGCTTAAAGCGCTATGTGGTGTCGAGTGATTCAGCTTGACTTTACAAACCGGTTTGAGAGATAATTGTCATCGGTGCCTCGTTGCGAGTCATCGATATTCCCCGATAGCTCAGCGGTAGAGCGGGCGGCTGTTAACCGCTAGGTCGTAGGTTCGAATCCTACTCGGGGAGCCAATCATTTCCCCTTATGTTCACCGTTTATTTCCTCCGCAGCATATCCACAGGTAAACTATATATCGGCCAAACAGAAGATCTGGACCGTCGGCTTGAAGAACATCAAACGGGAATAGCCAGATATACTCGCGGACGAGGCCCGTGGGAACTGGTACATAAAGAGGAATTCCATACAAGATCGGAATCAATGCGGCGGGAAAGGTATCTCAAAACGGGAAAGGGCAGGGATTATCTCAGTAAACTATTCAAGCGGCATGGCGGGTCCGCCATGCTGGTCGAAGGTCTAGATTCGTGAGTTGGCTATAGTTCCAATTTCAGGGCTGAGAAACCGAGAAGAAGAAACTGGGGGAAGGGGAGAACTGACAACTGACAACTGTCCATAACTTCAACCAGACCGGGTGGTTTGACAGCCTGGCCCCTACAGTTTACAATTTCGCAAGGTGACTTATTGTATAGTATGTGTCACCACGGAGGACGGCATGAAAGTAACCAGTCTGGATCAGGCCCCCAAAATCAAAGTGGATATGGAGGGCGCGAAGAATGCCTTCAAACAGGTTCCGCTTTCTGTTGAAGACGGTGCACCGCTTTTCGTGTTCCGGGTCTTTACCATCGAGCCGGGCGGCCATACGCCGTACCATCAGCACCCCTTCGAACACCTGAATTATGTAATCAACGGTTACGGTACGCTGGTGGCTGAGAACGGAAATGGATATGAAATCAAAGCGGGTGATTTTGCCCTGGTACTGCCGAATGAGATGCACCAGTACCGTAACGAGTCCGATACAGAACCGCTGGTAGTTATATGTGCCGTTCCCAGGGAATACGAGTAACGTAAGCTACAAGGTTACTTGACCGAGATGATATATGAACCGGTTCCGACCGAGACCAGTCGTCCCTCGGCATTGTGCAGTTCGATCCGGCTGACCCCCACCGTCCTCCCGGTGCGAAGGATATAACCCGTCGCCACAAAATCGGTACCGATTCCGGGGCGAAGGTAATCAACGCGCAAGTCAATGGTGTTTATCCGGGTTATCTTCTTGATTCTCTCCTCAACCGTTCCACTCTTCATCCTGAAGAGCAGGTTGGAAAAGATGACCAGGCTGCCAGTGATATCCAGCACCGAGGCGATTACGCCGCCGTGAAGGTTCTGGGTACGCTCACTTCCCGTAAGATCGGCCCGATTGCTGAAGGCCATCGAAGCTTTCTCTGCCTCCATGGTCCTGACTACCAGTCCTAATCCTGTGGTAAAAAGTGAGGTCTCGACAAACAGGTGATTCGATATATCTACGAGTTTTTGAACTTCTTGTGCATCCAAAACAGGAATCCCTCCAAGTATTTATACCACAAAAATACTGCCGGGATGTGAGTTGGCAACTTTTCCTATAACTGCGGAGTATGAATAGCCGGCTTGTTTCAGGCGTTCAATCAGAATAGTGGCATCATTTTCGGGAACCGCTATCAGTAACCCGCCGGAGGTCTGAGGATCGAAGAGGATATCCGATGCCCACACCGGGACATCTTTTTGAAAATCCACCATGTTCGAGCGGAAATCTCGATTCCGGTAGGCACCGGCCGGGATCAGCCCCATCTGCGCAAATTCAACCGCGTGGGGCAAGATCGGTATAGTGGCATGGTCGATTTCAAATCCGACTTCTGAATTATGAACCATCTCGCAGGCATGGCCAAGCAGTCCGAACCCGGTCACATCCGTACAGGCGTGAACGCCGATTTCCTGGATCAGTTCCGCAGCCTGTTTGTTAAGCATCGCCATCAATTCGGTTACCTCAAGGATCGACTGCTCGTCGGCCATACCGGCCTTAATTGCAGTGTTGATAATGCCGGTACCCAGGGGTTTGGTCAGGATCAACCTGTCGCCCGGCTGAGCGGTTGAATTACGGATCACCTTGTCCGGGTGAATAATTCCGGTAACGGAAAGGCCGTATTTCAATTCAGGATCGTCGACGCTGTGCCCGCCCACGAGGATAGCACCCGATTCATTGATCTTATCCAGTCCGCCTCGGAGGATATCCCGTAAAACGGAGATATCCATTGACTGGCTGGGAAAACACACGATGTTCATCACCGTTAGCGGCTTCCCTCCCATAGCGTAGACATCGCTCAGGGCATTGGCCGCAGCGATCCGTCCGAAATCGAATGGATTGTCAACGATAGGTGTGAAGTAATCTACAGTCTGGATAATGGCCAGATCATCGGTTAGTTTATAGACTCCGGCATCTTCCAGCCCTTCGAGCCCGACGATGAGGTTCGGGTCGGAAGGGATTTCCAGCCCGCAAAGCGCTTTATCCAGGTCACCCGGACCCAGCTTTGAGGCTCAGCCAGAGCCCTGAACCGATTCCGTCAGGCGCAGATTTTTATTATCCATCTTCGTTATTTAACCATAGAGATCGCGACCAGCGCAAAATATCCCCCAGGAGGGGAAGAGAAACCCTCCTCCCCCTTGATGGGAGAGGTCAGGTGAGGATGAAAACTACCGCTTGAAAGAAATGCTAATCACATCAGCACAACGTTAAGGGCTGATCAGCCTCCCCGCTTCAAACATCGCGGAGGCAATATCATACATATTGGAAATCTGCCCTACGGCGACCTTATCTTTAAGTTCGTAGAAACCGAGGCAGGTACCACAGGCCAGTAAGGTGATCCCGTTCTGCTCCATCTCTTTGAGGTCCTCTATCACCTGAGACCCTTCAACCACCAGTTTCACCCCGCTATTCATAAAGATGATGGTTTCCGGCTGCGGTGTGATCTCGTGTAGGACCTGGATGAAGGCGGTCATGAGTTTGTGGCCCAGCTCCTCGCTGCCGCGACCCATGATATCCGAACCAATTAGCAGAACAGTGGGGCCGCTTGCCGACAAGTTGACTGATGTTTCGGGTACCGTCTCTTCCCGCTTGAGATGCAGATAGAAATCCCCGTCCTTGTGCTCGATCTCACAGGAGAACCCTTTGCTTTTCGCCAGTCTGGCGACGTTCTCTTTGGAAACCTCGTTATCGACGATAGTGGTCACCTCATCGGATTCGCCGAAGGCGTTATTGGTCAGTACTACCGGCTGAGGGCACGTCAGCCCCCGCGCATCAACGATCATTGCCATACAACCTACTCCCGTATAAAGCATTGGTGGTCATCATATCATACCTGATGCCGGATCATTTCCACAAATGTTTCCACCCGTGTTTTTAGCTGCCCGGCATCCTCCTGACTGTAATCGGTTTCCAGCCGCATCAGGGGTATTTTCAGCTCCCGGAATCTCTGATCC
>CAZDMY010000274.1:0-2368 GCA_964506405.1 uncultured Dehalococcoidia bacterium
TAAGGCAAGGCTATGGCGAACGCGAAAAGCAAGCCGATGAATCAAGGGCTCGGTGCCGCGAAGGCGGCCAAGCAGGACGAGTTTTACACCCAGTACATTGACATCCAGAAAGAGGTCGAGGCCTACCTCGAATTCGATCCCAACACCTTCCGAGGCAAGGTCGTCTACTGCAACTGCGATGACCCCTTCGAGAGCAATTTCTTCAAGTATTTCGCCACCAACTTCAACAGGCTCGGACTGAAGAAGCTCGTCACCACCAGCTATGATGGCTCCCCCATCGCCGGCGCACAACTCACGCTATTTGAATACGGCGAGGGCAATGGCAAGCGCCAAAAGCCCAAGGCGATCTCTGTGGAGATCGAGGAAGTGAAGGATCTCGACGGAGACGGCGCGACCAGCATCGAAGACGTCAAGCTTTTCCTAGAGCGGAACCCACACACCCGCACACGCCTCGCGGAAGGCGGCGATTTTCGCAGCACTGAATGCGTCGAGTTGCTTAAGCAGGCGGACATTGTGGTCACCAACCCGCCCTTCTCTCTCTTCCGCGAGTACGTCGCCCTGCTCGTGAAACACCGGAAGAAGTTCCTGATCATCGGGAACACCAATTCTATCACCTACAAGGAGATCTTTCCGCTCATCAAGGACGACAGACTGTGGCTCGGCTGCACGAACTTCAATGTGGGAATGTTTTTCGAGGTGCCGGACGAATGGAAACGCTTTCACCACATTGACGAGGAGACGGGCAGGAAAATAGCGCGAGTTTCAACGTCGTGCTGGTATACAAACTTGGACCACGGTCGCCGCCACCAACCTCTGAATCTCATGACCATGGCGGACAACTTGCGGTTCAGTAAGAACATGAAGGGAAAGACGGTTTACGACCGATACGAGAACTACGACGCGATCGAGGTGAGCACTTACAAGGCAATCCCCAGCGACTACGACGGCGTCATGGGCGTCCCAATCACCTTCCTCGACAAATACAACCCCGACCAGTTCGAGATTGTTGGCACCACGGAGTCCAACGACCCAGACAATGCCTATAGGACCCGGGTGTACACCTCTCGAGAGTGCCGGGACGCGTATCGTGCGCGATTCGGCAAACCGGGCGTCTACGACCTTAATGCTTCTGGGGTCGTTGACGGCGTCAAGGTTTTTAAGCGCATCCTCATCCGGCACCGCGTTCGGCCCGCAGACGAAAGGACGAAGAAGTGAAGACTACGCTGAGAACCGACATCACCGTCGCCGACATCTGCGACGGGTTTGTGTACAACCAATTGGAGGGAAAGGGGCTGTACGGGTTGGGCGGAAAGCTCACCATTCAACCAGAGTACCAGCGAAACTACATCTATGCGGATGGCGGCGGCAAGAGGGAGGCGGCGGTGATCCACTCGCTGCTCAAGGGGTATCCGCTCGGACTGATCTACTTCAACAAAGTCACGCAGGACAAGTTCGAGGTGCTGGACGGTCAGCAGCGCATCACCAGTATCGGACGGTTCGTTACGAACAAGTTCGCGATCATGGATAACGGCAATCCGAAGAACTTCGACAGCTTGGCCGCCGACCAAAAAGCTAAAATTCAGGAATCGAAATTGCTGATCTACGAGTGCGAGGGCACGGAGACCGAGATCAAGCAATGGTTTGAGACTATCAACATCGCAGGTGTGCCTCTCAAGCCCCAAGAGCTCTTAAACGCCATATACTCCGGGCCGTTCGTGACGCTTGCCAAGGCCGAGTTCAGCAACAGCCAGAACGCGAACATCCAGAAATGGAGCGCGTACATCAAGGGCAGCGCCAATCGGCAGGCGTTCCTGGAGCGGGCCCTGGACTGGGTGAGCAAAGGCGATATTGGCGGCTACATGAGCAGCCATCGCACCGAAGGCAACATCAATGAGCTAAAAGCCTACTTCAACAGCGTAATCGACTGGGTGTCGAGCGTTTTCAGGGATGTTGAGAAGGAGATGAAGGGGTTGGAGTGGGGACGGCTCTACGAGCAATACCACTCCAAGTCATATGATCCGGCCAAAGTTTCTGACGAGGTCCAGAGGCTTTATAGCGACCCGTACGTCAAAAAACGTCGCGGCGTCTTCGAATACATTCTCGGCGGCCTTCAAGATTCGAAGCTCTTGGATGTACGTGTGTTCGACGAAGCGACCAAGAAATCCGTCTATGCCAAGCAGACTACAGCTGCCGAAGCCAAGGGCGTATCAAATTGTCCGCTCTGCGCAGCCGGCCATGCTGCCAATAAGAGCAAGATATGGAAGTTCAACGAAATGGACGCAGACCACGTTTCTGCGTGGACCAAGGGCGGGGGAAGCTCAGCTAAGAACTGCCAAATGCTCTGTGTCACCCACAATCGCTCCAAAGG
>CAZDMY010000274.1:2378-3731 GCA_964506405.1 uncultured Dehalococcoidia bacterium
CGATAATATGGGCGTGCCATAGCCCAGTTTGGGGAGTCGGCTCGGCCGCCACATCGGGTAGCCGGGGGTCTTAAACCCCCAGCCCCCACACCACCCCTCATGCGGGTCCGCAAGGGGCAGTTCACAGAGTCTACCGGGCCGTAACCGGGTAATGAATACTCACCCCGGTTGAATACGGTTCCCTTCGGGAAATTCAACGAGGTAAACCCACAGTTCTTTGACAGAAAGAAGCCTTGATCCTTTTAGTCACGCCTTTGGCATGATCATGCAGGATACTGGGCCTTCCGCCTTCACTATTGGAGCTACGGCGTGACAAGTGTATGCCAGACTTCTCTTAGACCCGGCGTAGCCTTGACGAAGACGGGCTTCAGACCGTTCCTCGCGTTCCGCCTCGCGCTGGGACGCGGGATCTAAGGACTTCCTCTTTGGCTAGTATTTTAGTTAATATGTTCAACACATTAACCCGATTCACATACAGCGAACTTTCACCTCATAAGTTCACGCCCATGCCGGGCGTACACAATCGCCTCGACCATACCGCTGACAGCCGCGCGGACGCGTCTGTCAGCGTCTGGTCAGGCGTAACGTTAGCAAGGAGAAGAATATGATCGTGTGCGGGATTGAACTGGCTGCGTCAGAAGCGCGCCTCGTGGTCTTGGAGGGGACGAAAGGGGAATTTATGCATGTAGTCACCGCCACGCGGAAGATCCCCTTACCTGATGACGAGAACCAGAACGAAGTCAAAGCTTTCAGAGAAACCGTCTATGCATTTTTGCGGGAGAATCACGTTGATCGAGTAGCTATCAAGAAGCGGGGCAAGCGGGGAGATTACGCCGGTGGACCGGTGAGTTTCAAATTGGAGGGCGTGATTCAGTTGTATCCCGACTGTGATGTCGTACTCGTCTCACCTCAGTCCATTTCGGCGGTGAAGCGAAAACACACGCCCACTCCGCCCGAGGACACGCGGAAATATCAACAGGTTGCTTTCGAGACAGCGTTTTCGGAGCTTGACTGAAAAAGGGAATGAAAATGCTGAACATAGATCTTGTCGAAGGACCTCCATCAGTCAAAGCCAAACTAAGAGAATTGAGCACGAGCATTCGCTTTGAGAAAGAAAGCCACAAGGGAGCCAACGGCTGGCTGTTCTTCGGAACGAATCTTGTCCACCAACAGCGTGTGGCTGTCAAGTTCTACGACTGGGGAGGGGACGCACGGTACCACGCAGAACCCAAACATCTGGCATCCTTGGAAAGTCCAAACATCATCTCGATATCAGATGCGGCCTTCGTCGATGAAGACTACGCCTATTTTCTCACGCCGTTCTACAAGCGTGGGGACATTGACGACGAACTT
>CAZDMY010000275.1:0-3718 GCA_964506405.1 uncultured Dehalococcoidia bacterium
AGACGTATAACATGACCGGCTGGCGGATCGGGATGGCGGTGGGGAATGAGCAGTTGATCAACGCCCTGATGCGGATGAAATCGAATCTGGATTCGGGTATTTGCCAGGCGATCCAGCGAATGGCGATCGCAGCCTTCAAAGGTCCGCAGGAATGTATTGCTAATAACGTAGCCATTTATCAGAAGCGGCGGGATAAAGTTGTAGAGACACTCAATAAGATCGGGCTTAAGGCAAGTCCGCCGAAGGCCAGCCTCTACGTCTGGGCCAGGATCCCTGAAGGTTTCACCTCTGCTGATTACGCAGCCAGGCTGATCGAAGAAGTGGGGGTGGTGGTCACGCCCGGAACCGGTTATGGTGCGGCCGGGGAAGGATTCATAAGGCTTTCTCTGACAACCCCGGATGATCGTTTGGAAGAAGGACTTCAACGTTTAGCAAAGCTAAACAGTTGACTGGTTAAATAGTTGGTTGGTTAGATAGTTAATTGGTTGGCTTATGAGGATTGAAAGATTTGAGGATATTGAAGCCTGGAAAGAAGCCCGGGTTCTTGTTTCGACCATATATAGAATCACCGGTGATATTCCTTTTAAGAGTGATTTCGGCTTGAAAGATCAGATACAGCGAGCTTCGGTCTCTGTGATGTCAAATATTGCCGAAGGTTTTATGTGTCAAACCACTAAGGAATTCAATGTATTTCTGGGCTATTCGCTCAGGTCCATTGCGGAAGTACAATCCTTGCTATACGTTTCGCTTGATATTGGTTACATCAGTCAGGACACATTCCATCAAATCACTGATAAGTGTGACACCGTTGCACGATTGATACAAGGGTTCAGAAGATATCTTAAATCAAATACAAAACCATCAACCAAGTAACCAGCCAACCAACAAACCAACGAAACATCAACCAGATAACAAGCCAACCAGCGAACTGAACAAGGTGTTATTATCGCCAGGAAACAACCAATTTCCACAAAATCGGACCCGGAAAAGGCGATCCTCGTCGGAGTGCAACTGAAGGGGAGCCGGCCTTTGTGGTCTTTAGAGGAATCCCTGCAGGAACTTGCGCTGCTGGCCCGGACGGCCGGGGCGGAGGTGGTCGGAACCCTCACCCAGCAACTGGAAAAAGTCAGTCCCTCTCATCTCATCGGTAAAGGCAAGCTTGCGGATCTGATCGAACTGAAGGAAGATCTCGGCGCGGATATTATCCTCTTCGATGATGAGCTTTCTCCGGCTCAGCAGCGAAATCTGGATAAGGCGATCGGCGTTAAAGTACTGGACCGTACCGCACTGATTCTCGATATCTTTGCACAGCGGGCGCATACCCACGAGGGGCGGTTGCAGGTGGAACTGGCACAGAATGAATATCTGCTTCCGAGGCTGGCCGGATTGTGGCCCCACCTGGAGCGGTTGGGTGGCGGGATAGGCACCCGGGGGCCAGGGGAGACGCAGCTGGAATCGGACCGGCGACACATCGAGCGGCGAATCAAGAACCTGAAGGTGCAAATCGAAGAAGTTCGCCAACACCGCGCCCGGTACCGCGAGCGGCGCGCAGCCACCGGCATTCCGGTGGTCGCACTGGTGGGGTATACCAACGCAGGGAAGAGCACCCTGCTGAATGCGCTAAGCCGATCCGATGTTTTTGTCGAGGACAAACTGTTTGCCACGCTCGATACCACCACAAGGCGGATCGCTTTACATAACAATCAGGAAGTATTGATAAGCGATACGGTAGGCTTTATTCAAAAACTTCCGCCAACTGTCGTGGATGCGTTCAAAGCAACGCTCGAGGAATTGAATGATGCGGATATCCTGCTGCATGTGGTCGATATTGTCCATCCCAACGCTGCCCAGCAGGCGGATACAGTTGATGAACTTCTTGAGGAACTCGATCTTGGCGAAAAACCCAGGATTGTTGCGATCAATAAAATAGACGCACTCATTGAGGGACGTGACTTTTCAGGAAATGAGGCGGTTCGCTTTTTTGCCGAGCAGGCGGATGAAGAACTCAGATGGGTGGTGCCCATCTCGGCAGTGGAGGGATGGGGGTTGGAGGAGCTTGGAAATACGATCGCGGATTACCTGCAGGAGGGGATGATATCGGTTGCGGTGGATATCCCCTACAAAGCAGCGGAACTGGTGAACCTGTTTCACCGTTTCGGTAAGGTGGACGTGGAGGAACATCGGGAAAACGGGACGCATATTAAAGGGACTATCCCGACACGGCTGGAGCCGGAGTTCAGGGAACATAATATCGAAGGTAACGCGGGCGATTAATACCATGGAAACAGGAAACGGCGAAGCGCCCTGGACAGCCAGGGACGCCTGGTGGGCGCTGTTGAGCGCAATCGGTCTTGAAATCGTATTTGGCTTCGCGCTGGGTTTCATATTTGCTGCGCTGGACATTGATTGGATTATTACGCTCAATACCATTGCTGCGATAAGCCCGTTACTCTGGCTGATCCCTGTATGGTTCTTCGGGCTGCGTAAGTACGGGGTGAATGTACGCTCGCTCGGGTTCAGGAGTTTTGCCGGTAAAGCCGTCGGTATCGGCTGTGCCCTGCTGATTGCGATCTATGCACTGGGCATCGTTTACAGCGTTATTCTGACCGAGGTTTTCGATGTTACCACTGAATCAGAAATCGTCACCGAGGCCGAAGAAGCATCTTTCCCGTGGATACTGACACTGGCAATTGTCTTGATAGCGCCCGTCGGGGAGGAGATATTCTTTCGAGGGTTCATCTTTAAGGGATTTTGCAGCAAATATAGTTGGAAAAGGGCTGCGATTATAAGTTCGGCCATTTTCGGAATCATCCACATGCAATTCGTTGCGATCCCATTAATGTTCGTCCTCGGATATGTGCTGGCCTACATGTACCATCGGTCCAATTCCCTCTGGCCCAGCATCATGATGCATGCCACCTGGAACGGGGTGATTATGCTGTTTGCCTATATTGCCGCCAATACCGATATGGATTAGGAATGGCCGCGTTCCTTACTCACATTAGCCCCACAAGCCTCACCTCTGCGATTGTTACTCGGCTTTCGATTCGTTAAGTATACCCGGATATTTGGCATTGGGTGGATAGAACGCAATACTGCTGAAAGTTTGAGCGCAAGAAACTCGGATCATTTTAGGAAAGCGGCTATATAGTCATCAGATTCCAGGTTCAACTTCGGAACAGCGGCAGTGGAGACGGTTGCCAGTTCTCCGAAGAACTCTTTCTCGATTCGTCGCTTCGATTCCTCATCTCGACCCTCGACCCGGCAGATGATGTTGGGCTGAGTGTTGGATTTTCTTACCAATGCCTGGCCCATCCAGTTGCTATCCTCATCGATCCACTGAATCAAGCCCCCATCGGTGGTGTTGATCGGGTATCCCTTTTCCTTGAACCGATGCACAACCACTTCCACAACCTCCTCTTTTTCAGTCAGCGTATTGGTATTCAACCGAATGTTGAGTTCAGGGGTGGCCGGGTATCGCGGCACCGACTCGTCGATATCGATGAAGGATTTCCCTTCCCTTTTTCCTTTGGCAATCACCATCAATATCTTCGTTGCTGCCACCAGAGAATCGTCGAATATCCAGTTCTCCTCATGGCCGCACATTTGATGCCCCGATAGCTCAGCCGCCAGCGCGATAGGCTCCTTATTTTCACGCAAGTTGATAGTTTGCCCGAAAAGCTCGATTTGCTCTTTGCCGGCCTTAATGGCACGCGAT
>CAZDMY010000276.1:0-3718 GCA_964506405.1 uncultured Dehalococcoidia bacterium
GTTACTATCTATTAGAATATCCCCGAAATTCACGAAACCATCGTCATCGAACCAGTATCCGATTTCGTCGATGAACATATAAATAGCTTCGTCAGTGAGATTATTGAACTGGTTGTTGGAAATGGTGATATCGCGGACAACTGCGCCACTCGAATCGTTACAATCCTCGCAGATATCTTCATACCACATGGAAATACCATAGGTACATCCAAATGTGTTGCCATCAATCAGGAATCCGCCGAAATCTGTAACGGCATTGTCTTCGGTATCATCGGGATTAGAGTAGGTATAGAAATCCAGCCCATGATCAACGACTTCAAAGGTGTTACCCCTGATATCGTAGCTGGTAAGTGTGCCGTCAAAGTTATCAATGCTATATGATCCTACGTCGTAATCGGAATGAAGAAGCTGGATGCCGTCATCGGCAGCAGTCCCGGCATTATTCCAGATAAAGGTATCACCCATAAAGAAGTTGGCGTTCCCGCCATTGCTGTTGGCCACATCCTCATAGAAGAAGAAGAAGCAGTCGCTGCCTGAATTGATGGTGTTGTTTTCAATGCGAACTTCTCCCAGCGTTGCCGAAGTATTGGCATGCATCTCGTAGCCCACGTCATCATAGTAGAGAACAACGCTGCTGCTTCCTGAGTCGATGAAATTATCCTGGATAAACATATCTCCTATCGTCATTGAAGATGAGTCATACTGGTACTTAGCAACCTCAAGCGCGATTCCCAAACCGTAGCCACCGGCCACAATGGTGCCACTGTCAACATGAAGATCTCCTACCGTCAACTGGCTATCGTCATATAGATCCCACTGATCCCCGTAAGCAACAGCTATTCCAAGCTTGCCTACGTTGACGTTATTACGCTGGATGTAGGTATCACCAATCGTGGCGTTGGAAGTATTATACAAGTCATGGGCATACCCAATATTGTATACATCGATACCCCATTCAGAGCCAAGAGCGGTCACGGTGTTGTCGGTAATGATCACATCACCGACGGTGGCAGTTGTGGTACCAACCCAGTCCTCACAATTGTAAGGATCAACACAAATACAGCATGACCACGCCTGATTTTCCAGGGTGTTATTCTGAATAAGAATTGGCCCGGTATCGACAATGGCATCGTCCATATCCTGGATATCGCCTTCGAAGATGATGGCATGTTCGCCATTATAGAATCGGTTGTTTTCTATTGTTACGGTGCCTACGGAAGCTACTGCCCCATTAATGCCTTCGACATCCAGATCCTGAATATAGATGCCTTCCTGGGTGCCGGTTGGCACTGTGCCCGGTACACATGTATAGACATTGTCGCGAAAAACGATTGAACCGATATCGATATTCGAACTCGTGTCGCTTTGGTTAATCTCAATATCTATCAAAACCCCGTCTTCCGAGACAAAGAACCGGTTGTTTTCAATCTGCATATCTTCAATTGTCCGGTTCGTGCTGATATTTTCTTCCATAAGCACGTACATACCGCCAATAATATCGAATACCCCACTGCCCGAGAAGATGTTATCGACAATGGTAAATCCGCCCTCGTTGGCAAAAATAGCCGTTCCCGCATTCTGGATGGTAAAATCCTGCACTCGTATACCGGTTGCCTGGATGTTCAGTACAACCGGAGCGCCACCCCCATCTATGACAGTGGTAGAGGATCCGGCACCAATCAGTTCAACATACGGGTTGAGAAAATCTATATCAAAGGTTTCAGAGCCCGAATAAAGACCTGCTGCCACATTGATAGTATTGGGTGCCCCGGGTGTACCTGCCGGAACGGTATTGGCGGCATGGGTGATGGTTTTCCAGGCGGTCCCCCATGCAAGACCATTATTCCCATCATCCCCTGCGCCAACATCCACATAATAGTCGGTTTGTGCCAGTGCTGTTGGAATGAGGATTGATAGGGCGATACTTGCGATGAGGAGTGCGACGATCAGCTTTTTCATTCTATCCTCCTTGTAGGACAAGGTTTTTTGTATTATAAACTTATTTATTTGCAGAATGCAACTCGACTTTTATTTATTGATATTGGAGAAAAACCTGCTTTTGGTCATTATAGAGGGGGTTCCATCCTATTTTTTCGGTGACCAGAAACCGCCCGAAAATGCGGATATCTACAAAAACACCTTTTGGGCTTCCCAACCATCACCTACAAAATGCAAGAGCTTTTCGGATAGAGCCCCTGTGGGGCAAGCCATCACACAAACCAGGCAGCCGGCGCAGGCGCTCTGGTCCCAGGATTGATTGAGTCCGGTGGAAATCACTGTTTCCTTCCCTCGATTAGCAAATCCCAGGTTGTGTTTTCCAGCCAGTTCCGCACAGGCGCGCACGCACCGGCCACACAGGACACATCGATTGGGATCCTTGACGATTACCGGATGGGAATCATCAATCGGGAGACGTTCCTTGTTGACCGGAAACGACGGGCTCTCGATGCCAAGCTCTCGCACCAGCGTCTGGAGTTCGCATTTGCCGCGCATTATGCGGGTTTCCCCGCAGAGCAGGCAGTTATGTTCGTGCGCCGAGAGCAGGAATTCCAGGTTCAGGCGACGCAGGTAACGCAATTCGTCATCATCGGTCAGTACTTCCATCCCCTCGGAGACGGCTTCGCGGCAGGCTGGGACCAGCCCTCGAGCGCCTGCAATCTTGACCAGGCAAAGCCGACAGGCCCCCGGCGCGCTCAGCCCTTCCCGATAGCAGAGGTGCGGAATCTTGAAACCGTTTCGCTCACAGGCCTCCAGCAAATTTTCGCCGTCGAAAGCTTTGCATTTCTTTCCGTTAACGGTTATTTCAACCTGGTCTTTCAATGGTGGTTTGCGATCCGGCTCAAAAAAGGTGTGATACAGATTCAGCGTTTCCGCGACCTTATCCAGCGTATGTCCTTCGGTGCTCACTTCCATACCGGTAAATCCCAACGGAGTGTTGAGCACGGCCCCGGCCGGCGATTTGCCCCCACCCCCGACCGTTTTAGCGGTGTTGATTACCTTCTTATCGGGGAAGGCGCTCTTGATGCAATCGTAGCCATCTTCGCATGCCAGCACAATGAATGGCATCGGCTTCTTCGAGGACATAGCGTTTGTCCTCGTTCTGCTTGCGTTCCTCGATCAGCGGCATATAGCAGGAGACGTTCACCAGTTCGTTGCCGATCACATTATAGCCATACTCTTCGAGGATCGCCTTCAAGTGCGCCATCTTCTCAGTCCCACCCTGACCACACGCTTTGATGCAATTATCGCAGTTTCAGATGACGATCTTATCGCTCTTTTGCAGCGATTCCTTCAGTTCTTCATAGGAGATTGCCAGTACTGAAATTATCATCTTAGACCTCCACCTCTATCGGCTCCGTTTCCATCTGTGCACCGGTTCCGATCTCGAACTCTTTACCCACCAGGTCCTCGAATCCATCGAATGCCTTGGCTATTTTAACCACCCCTCTATCGGTATCGGTGATGAGAAGTCCCATCTTGATGGTAGTAACAATTCTCTTTACTTCAACATCGAAAGCGCTTTCATGCATTCTTTTGACCAGATGCATGAGTAAATCCAGATCTCCCTGTATTATCGTTCCCATCGAAGTCAACTCATATTTCAGATTCTTCTCCTCGTTCAACACACGCGCAATTCTGGCAATGTGTCGGCTGACTGATGGGCTTTTTGTCCCAACGGGTATTACGCTTATTTCCATGATAGCCATAGCCCACTTCT
>CAZDMY010000277.1:0-3717 GCA_964506405.1 uncultured Dehalococcoidia bacterium
GGCTTATGAGACTGATCATCAGATCGTTGGCGGACCGGTGGTCGCCGAAGATGCCATCATTGTGGCTTCCGGTGACAAAATATACAAGTTCGATGCCAGAACCGGAACCCGGTTATGGAACGAGCCTGTGGATACCAGCGGAAAAATCTGGGGAACACCGATCATATGGCAAAATACGATCTTTTTCGGCAACCTGAACCATAAAATATATTCAGTTGACCTGGAATCAGGTGATATCAACTGGGAAAAGGGCTTCTCCGGCGCATTCGCTTCAACCCCGCTGGCTGTCGATGACACGCTTTACATCGGTTCCCTGGATAACAAGTTTTATGCGCTCGATATCCGTGACGGCAGCACCAAATGGGAATTCGAAACCGATAACTGGGTCTGGACAAAAGCGGCCTGTCATCAGGGCACGGTATTCTTCGGGTCGTTCGGCGGCAGCGTGTATGCCATTAATGCTGAAACCGGAGCTTTAGATGCCGGTTGGGGAAAGCCATATGAAACCGAAACCGGAGACCGTATCCGGGCTATGCCGGTTATCGTTGACGATGTCCTCGTCGTCGGATCTCAGGACGACCATGTATACGGACTCGATATCAACGACGGAACCCAGGCATGGGCCACCCTTCGCTACGAAGACGATATTATGGCCGATCCGTGTGTATCCGGGAGCACGGTTTATTTCCTGGACAAGGATCACTATGTGCATGCCATAAACGGTAAATCCGGCAGCCGTCTCTGGTCAAAATTAGTTGAAATCGATTAGCGGTAACACTTATGGGCGAACTGTTCGATACCATATTAATTCAGCCTTTCATCAACCTGGTGATGATGCTTTCCCATCTGTTCGGGGACAGCCTCGGTCTGGCGATCATCGCGATCACGATAATCGTCAATCTGGTTATCCTGCCCCTTACCATCAAGCAAACCCGCTCCATGAAAAAGATGCAGACGCTGCAGCCGAAAATGCAGGAGATACAAAAGAAATACGGCAAGGATAAACAGAAACAGCAGCAGGAGATCATGAAACTATACCGGGAAGAGGGTGTGAACCCCATCGGTTGTGCCATGCCGTTGATTATTCAGATGCCGATCATTATTGCTCTGTATCAGGGGATTATTCAAACCCTTCCCACAACACCGAACCGGCTCATCGGCCTCTCGAAACATATTTATGATTGGGATTTCCTGCGTGAGGGTATCCCGCCGAACAGCGTTTTCCTGAACCTGGATCTGGGGCAGCCCAATTTCATTATGGTATTGCTCATCATGGCCAGCATGTGGATATCTCAGAAGATGTCCACTGCCCCTTCCACGGACCCCAAGCAGCAACAGATGCAGCAGATGATGCTGTGGATGATGCCGATCTTTATCGGTTTCATCTTCCTGAGTTTCCCCAGCGGTCTGGCGCTTTATATCGTGGTCATGACCGTTTTTCGCATGGTGGTACAGCGGTTTATTACCGGAAACTGGGGTGGTGTGGAGGATATTGTTAAAAAACTGATTCCCAGGCACGCTCCGGCAGGTACCATCACATCAGATAGCTCCTCACCGAGTTACAAGTCCGATACTGCCACTCAAAAACCGGACGATACCGACACGAGTGGGGATAAACCGGAAAAGGAAACCAGGCATTCCGATCATGGAACCGGAAGCGCTGTGAATAAAAGTAGAGGGAGAAGATATGGAAGCTCTGGAAGTAAGCGGAAAAAACGTAGATGAAGCCGTTGAAACCGCCCTTGAACAGATGGGAGTCACGCGTGACGACGTTAACATCGAGATAATACATGAAGCCAGGCGCAGTATCCTTGGTCTGGGTGGAGAGGATGCCCTTGTTCGCGTAACTCCGATTGCTTCGTCCGAAGAACGTAATGGCGGTGCCGAGCCCGGGGTCGAAGCTGCTGAAGCCAGCAATATCGGCCAGGAGGTTCTAAACAAATTGCTTGAACTGATGGATGTGGAAGGTGAGATCATAATGGTTCCATCCGATGATCAGCGGACGCCACCCATGCTTGAAATAGATACCCCCAACCCCGGGGTACTCATCGGACGCAGAGGGCAGGCACTTTCTGCACTTCAATACATGGTGAATTTCATTGCCAGCCGGAAACTCAAAAGTGGCGTTAAGGTACTTGTCGACGTTGCCGGTTACCGGAAGCGCCGCAAAGAAGAGCTTGAGAGCATGGCCGTAAGGGTAGCAGAACTGGTAAAAACCAACCGTCGATCGATTACTCTTGAACCTATGGGAGCCTGGGAGCGCCGAATCATTCACCTCACTCTTCGCGAAGAGAGGGGCATTACCACCGGCAGCACCGGTTTCGGAGAAAGGCGCAAAGTCGTCATCTCACCTAAGAAGTAAACTGGTTACAAAATCCAAAAGGGACCCCACGGTATGTTCAGGCCTGTCGACAACAAACCCGGTTTCCGTGAAAATGAAGAACAGATTCTCGAATTCTGGAATCGGGAGCTCATCTTCAAGAAAAGCGTCGAGCAGCGCCATGGTAATGAGAAATATATATTATACGAAGGTCCCCCAACCGTCAATGCGCGTCCAGGCATACACCATGTGCTTTCCCGCGTATTCAAGGATGTCTTTCCGCGCTACAAGGCCATGAAGGGGTACTATACGCCCCGCATCGCAGGCTGGGATACGCACGGGCTGCCAGTGGAACTGGGCATCGAAGAGGAACTCGGCTTTACCTCAAAAACTGAAATCGAGGCCTACGGAATCGGGAAATTCAACGCCCGTTGCCGGGAAAGCGTCACTGCGAATATTGGTGAATGGAACCGGCTGACCGAACGCATCGGATTCTGGGTGGATTTGGACCATCCCTATATCACCTATCAGAACACATATATTGAATCATGCTGGTGGATCATTAAACAGCTCTGGGGGAAAGGTTTCGTCTACAAAGGATATCGAGTAACCCCGCATTGCCCCCGCTGTGGCACATCATTGAGTTCCCACGAAGTAGCGCTGGGATACAAGGACAATACGCCGGACCCTTCCATCTTTGTCAAATTCCGTCTATTCAATAACATACAACTAAGAGGCCAACCTGCACTTGGTAGAATGGGGTGGGACGATAATAGACTTCAATGGGATGATGAAATACCATCCTTTCTTGCATGGACCACTACTCCATGGACACTCACTGCTAATGTCGCTTTGGCAGTAAATCCTGATGAGATTTACGCATTAGTAAAAACTCGTACTGAATTCGGGGCATCGGAGAGACTGATTCTAGCAAAACCCTTACTAGATAAAGTACTAGGCACCGGTAATTATGAAATACTTGAACAATTTTTAGGGAATGATCTAGTAAACATTTACTACAGACGACTATTTGAACCGAAATCAGAATTTATGGTAGCGGGACAGCTTAATGACGATTGGAATCGGGTTGTTTCTGCGGATTTCGTATCGATGGAGGATGGGACAGGCATTGTTCACATCGCCCCTGCCTATGGGCAGGACGATTATGATATTGGTAAGTCCCTCGATCTCCCGATCTTGCATACGGTCGATCTGGCCGGAAACATGATGCCCGTTGACAAACCGTGGTCAGGCAAGTTTATCAAAGAGGCCGATCCATTAATTCTGGAGGATTTGCAATCACGCGGCCTGCTTCATCACCAGGAGACGATCCGGCATACATATCCTTTCTGCTGGCGTTGCAGTACCCCGCTGGTGTATTACGCCAAACCTTCCTG
>CAZDMY010000278.1:0-3713 GCA_964506405.1 uncultured Dehalococcoidia bacterium
TTCTCGGAGCTGTCCATGCGGCGGATCCTGAAATTCCCCGGAGTGCGCAATATCGAATCGAATTTCAGTCTGCTGGCGGTGAAGGAGGGTTCCCCCCTGCCTGTTCCTGCCGCCGCTCCGTGATCGCCTCCCGGCCGCCGATGGGGAATGGCAGCAGCATGCTGCAGAGCACTGTTCCGTCCGCCAGTATCCGGCCCAGGCAGCCGGTTTTACAGAATGCATTGCTGTCTTCCCGTTGCCACAATAAAAACCAGTCATGATTGTATTTAAATGGCGGGGCTCGCATAATAGGTCCCCTATCCACATCGGGAGAGAAAAATGAAGGCTTACCAGCGTCTCGAGGGGCTTCGAGCGATTGTCACCGGCGCTGCACAGGGAATTGGTGCAGGCATCGCCGCCAAACTCGCTGCTGAAGGTGCGCGAGTGCTGGCGGTGGATCGGCCCGGCGTCTCGTTTTCCTTTCCCGAAGGGGCTGATCTGACGATGATCGATACCTTTGAGCAGGACCTGACCGCGCCGACGGCGACAGAAATCATTGCTGAAATAGTTGAACAACAGTTCGGAGGCCTGGATATTCTGGTGAATAATGCCGGCGTAATCGGTGCTCCCGGGCCCTTCGATGAGTGTAGTGCCGAAACCTTGCGCTGGACGCTTGAGATCAACCTGGTTGCTGTGCACCGCTTGTGTGCCGCGATGCTGGGGCTGCTACGACGCAGTGACCAGGGGCGCATTATCAATATTGGATCCTTGAACTCGTTGTTGCCTGCAGCCGGCTTTAGCAGCTATGTCGCCTCGAAACATGCGGTATTGGGCCTGACACGAAACATAGCCGTGGAGTGTGGTGAACAGGGTATAACCGCAAATTGCGTGCTTCCGGGAGCCATCGTCACTCCGATGTCAGCCGAATTGGCCAGGCACGTGGATGGATACGATGAGATCATGCGTCAGCGGACACCATTGCGAAGGCGCGGCATGCCAGAGGATATAGCCGGTGCGGTGGCATTTCTCGCGTCAGAAGAAGCATCCTTCATCACTGGCCAGGGTCTGGTGGTCGACGGCGGGATTGGCCTGGGAGGGTGACTGTCAGCACACCATCCGGCCCACCGAAAACACTCACTCGCGTGTCGATGGCGATCCGGTTTTCCCGAGTCTGAAAACCCACACCTGCCCGGTCCCGTGCAAGCCGAGGATTTCCGGAGCAAGTGCCTGCGCTATCCCTCCTCCTACCGCCGAGCAGCAACCGGTTGGGACCGCCACATATTGCACACCCTCGACTTCATAGCTTATGGGGTGCCCCTCTACAGGTGCGTTCAGGCGCTGTTGCCACAACAGTTCACCTGTATCATCACGATAGGCGCGAAAGAAGCGATCCATATCACCCGCGAACACAAGCCCTCCGGCTGTGGGAAGCGGGATTGCTGATGTTGGAATATCGTACTTTAACGACCAGACGACGCTCATCGTCACAGGATTTATCGCGAACAGTTCCCCGATGTGATTGTAATTCGGTGCCAGTACAAAGGTGTCGTCAATATTCCTTGGCGGATCCCCTGGCGCAAACGGAATGCCTTCAACATCCATGCAGATGTTGTTGCCGCTCAGGTAATACAGGCCGGTATCCGGACTGTAGGCGCGGGCGGGCCAGTCCGTGCCGCCGCGGGTTGAAGGGCACGCGATCACACGCTTCCCCGGACGTGGAACGACGTCCATGTTGAGGGTGGGACGACCCTTCTCGTTCACATCAGGGAAAATATTCTGGTAAGTGGTAAACATTGAGCCAAGCCATTCGCCATCTTCGCGATCCAGCAGGTTAGTGAAACCACTTTTACCAGTGTGAACCAATGCCTTCCTGGGGGCGTCCTGGAAGATGATATCAATCAGCAGCGCCTCCATCGTACTGTCCTGATCCCAGGAGTCATTGGGAATAAACTGATGGTACCACTGGATATCCCCGGTCTGCGGATCCAGTGCCAATATACTGTTGGTGTATAGGTTGTCGCCCGGTCGTGTCTGGTGCGTATAAGGATCAGCGCTGGATGTTGTAACGTAGACAAGATTGAGTTCGGGGTCATAGCTGGGTGTTCCCCATACACTGCCATGGCCGGACTCGGCGGTACCTTTTATTTCCCAGGTCTCATACCCTGGCTCGCCCGGCCCCGGGATAGTATAAGTTCGCCACAAGATCTCACCTGTGTTGGGGTCAATCCCGGTGATAAATCCACGGTCATCTTTCCTGTCCCGACTTCCGGATACCAGTACGCCGTCTGCGACAATACCTGGAGATGTGTAGCCGCCGCCATTCGTGAATGCCTCCCATACCTCCTGTCCTGTCTGTGCGTCCAGTGCGACTATACGGCTATCGAACCACTGGGTGATTACCATGTTTCCATAGAGGACCAGCCCTCGTGAAATCGGTATCCATCCACCATTGGGATCCGGCCTCTCTGCCTCGGGAAGGGGTTCATATTCATATGTCCAGAGGAGATCCCCCGTGGCGGCATTGGCCGCGATAATGCGTGTCATATTGGCCTGGACAAACATGACGTCATTTGCAACGACAGGAGTCCACTCTACTGCGCCGCCAACGCCGGACTCCAACACCCAGGCGACTTCGAGACGATCGACATTGGCACGATTGATCTGGTCCAGTGGGCTGTAGCGCCAGGCATTGGGTGTTCGCGATTTGGATGGCCATGTCTCTTGGGGTGGGTTGTTCAAATAGGCCTGGTCAATCTTTCGCCAGTCAAAGACAGGTGGCATCTCTTCAGGTGCCCGACCTCCGAACAGGATTTTCTCGAGGTTTTCCCTGTCTTGTAATTCTGGGGCGGTTTCTGATGATGGAAAACCATTCTTGCTCAATATGAATGAGACGATGTCCAGGTATTCCTTGTCTTGCAGTGTTCCTGATGCGTTTGGTGGCATCTCCGTCACGACCAGATCATACAGCTGTGCAACTGGTTTTCCGGACCAGTTGCCAAAGAAGGTATTTCCGCGCAAGGCGGGACCTAGAGCGCCATTTAATGTCACGCCGTGACATACAGAGCAAGCCTGTGCTGCGGCTTCCTGGCCCCGCTGCACCTGAGTCGTTGAAAGCGTCGCGGTATCCGGAGCGTTCATTTTTTCATCGTTTGACAGTCTGCTGCCCGGTTTTGCCCATGACGTATGGGTGAATGCCATTACCAGAGACAGGCATATTCCTGTCATCAGTGAATATGTCTTTCTCGCAACGACTGGCATGAAGTAACGCTCGCTATCTGGTGGGCTGATGTTGATGTGCTCTGGCGGAATTTCCGGCGTTTTTGCTGTCAGCAGCCGCTGCGGCTGTAGACAGGAAATCTCTACTCCATCAAGGGCATGTGTTATTGGCGCGCCTGTCCCCGGCCAGCTGTTTCCTGCATGAGAGCAGGCGGCCGCAACATGCGGCCGGTGCGCTGCGCGTGGTAATTTCAATTTGATTTCAGTATAATGCAATCATGAATGATTGTAAATGAGGGTGCGGCAACCTGGGCGACTGGCCGGTCGGGGATCGTGCCTGCGCGGGAATTGGAAAGGATGGGTGACTATGCGAGAACTAAACGTCGAGAAGAGAGGCGGGGCAGCGAGCAAGGCGAATTTCCAGCCATTGGCTCCGGTGTCCTTTTTCCAGCGAACAGAGCAGGTTTTCCCCGATCGCGTGGCTGTCATATACGACGACTGGTCTTATACATACGGTG
>CAZDMY010000279.1:0-3709 GCA_964506405.1 uncultured Dehalococcoidia bacterium
CAATCTCGAAAGGGCTGAGGAGATCATTGGTTACACAGCTGATAAAGGGATTTTTACCTTCGGATTTTTTATGCTGGGCTTTCCTACGGAAACTGAAGAGGAAATGAAGATGACGGTGGAATATGCTTTGCGCTCTAAATTCC
Source organism: uncultured Dehalococcoidia bacterium (assembly GCA_964506405.1). Classification (GTDB taxonomy): domain Bacteria; phylum Chloroflexota; class Dehalococcoidia; order SZUA-161; family SpSt-899; genus JBGLNL01. Next base: position 144 of record CAZDMY010000279.1, read on the forward strand.
ACGGAGCCTATTTTTTCTATGTTAATCCTATCCCCGGAACAAAGCTGGCGGAGCAATATGCGCCGGGATTCGACTATACTGAAAACCGGCGGAAAATGACGTATTTTAGTTTGTCGGTGAACTTATCAGAGGTTTCTGATGAGATACTGTACAGCATATGTAAAAAAACCTACCTGAAATTTTACCTGTCTCCTCACCGGATTTGGCGCACCTTCCGTGTGGTACCCAAGAATTTTCGGACTGCTTTGGCTGCGATTCAATTTGCTTCCCTGAGTATCGTTGATAGGCCTACGTGGTAAAACGTCCTTTCAATTAGCATTAAAGTATCCCTAAGCGATTTCATCGTAAGTAATATGCGAGTTCTATTGATTCGTCCCAATTCAAGCATGAAGTCCACCTATGTGCCGCTGGGTATAGGTTATATCGCTGATGCAGCACGCAAAGCCGGCCACGAGGTTTTGGTCCTGGATGCCAGGCTGCTTCGGATGGAACCCAAGGCAGTGACGGCTTATATCGGAGACGCATCTCCGGATATCGTAGGCCTTTCTGCTATGCACTTTGAAAAACAGGAAACTAAAAGCCTTGCTTCCCTATTGCGTAAGAATAAATCCGATTTTCCGGTGATACTTGGAGGTCCACTGGTTTCCACCTCGGGCGAAGAATTCGTAAGTGAAGAACTTGTTGATATCGCAGTAATGGGCGAGGGGGAGGTTTCCTTTATCACGTACCTGGAAGTGCTGCAAACCGGCCAGTCGCTTGAAAATGTGCCCGGTATCATTTATCGCCGTGATGGGCAGCTCATCATCAATCAATTGGCTCCTTTTATTGACGATCTCGATAACAGGACGCCGGCCTGGGATATAATCGGTCTGGAGAAGTACCAGGGATTTCTCTCGCGCTCAAGAATGGGAATACTTCATGGCTCGGAAAGAGGGGCCACTATCTTTACCAGCCGGGGATGTCCTTTTGGCTGTATCTATTGCCATAATATGTTCGGCAGGAAGTTCAGACCCCGATCACCTGAGGCGGTTCTCTCAGAAATAACCACACTTAAAAGAGAATACCTTATTAAGGAATTGGAGATCGTCGATGATTGCTTCAACCTCGATCTTAACCGGGCCAAACAAATTACCCGGGGCATAATAGATCTTGATCTTAATCTCTCTATTTCTTTCCCCAATGGTCTTCGGGCTGATCGAATGGACGAGGAATTGATCGATTTGCTTAAGGGAGCGGGAGCCTATCGGATCAACTATGCGGTGGAAACGGCCAGTCCCCGCCTGCAAAAACTGATCCACAAGAACCTCGATTTGGAAAGAACACGCCAGGTGATTGATTATACGTCCAGGAAAGGCATATTAACCTTCGGTTTTTTTATGCTGGGATTTCCCACGGAGACCGAGGAAGAGATGGATATGACCGTGGAATACGCCCTGAAATCGTCTTTCCATACCGCTTATTTTTTCTATGTGAACCCGTTTCCCGGCACAGAACTCGCCCTAAAGTATCTGCCCGAATCGGTGGTTGCTGATGAAACGGATGAGATGGCGTATTTTGATCTCAGGGTGAACCTCTCCGAAGTGCCGGATTCAGTACTTCGAAATATTAACAAACAAGCATACAAACGCTTCTATTTCTCCCCTCGCCGCATGTGGAGGACGTTCAGGGTAGTTCCCAAAAATGCACGTACCATCTGGAGCGTGGCTGTTATCGCACTATTAAGCTTGAAAGATCGGCGAAACTGGTAAAATAGTTGGCGCAGGGAAAAATGATATGAGAAACAGGCTGTGCACATGGATGAGGCGGCCCGAAAACGCAGGGGCGGTATCGATCGCAGTAATCGTACTGATCCTGCACTTTATTCTGCTATCATATGACCATGACCTTATTTGGGATGAGAAACCATATATAGGGCAGGCAAATTATATACTATATGGGACAGACATTGATGTTTATTATCGTGAACTTGCTATAAATACATATGGAACCACTTCAATCGAGGAATTCATTGAATATGGATACAATCACCATATGCCGCTTTCCAAACTGTTCCTGGCGGCAGGTGTCGGAATCTTCGGGGATAACGCTCTGGGATGGCGGATTATGCCTATCCTGTTTGGGACGGCGTCGATAATTTTCTTCACACTTATATGTCAGAGACTGACCACCAGAAGATGGCTCCCATTAATCGCGACCTTTATCTTTGCTTTCGAAAACATATGTTTCGTACTCTCAAGCCTGGCCTTGCTGGAAGTCTTCATGTTTACCTTTGTCCTTCTGGCATTTCTGCTCTATCTGGATAAACGATATTTGTATGCAGGGATAGCCGTTGCGCTGGCGACCCTGTGTAAAATGAACGGAGCCTTCGTTGGTGGAGTGATCATCCTGCACTGGATCATAGTCGAGAGGAAACTGGTTTGGGAAATGATAAGGTTCGCTGCCATAGCATTGCTGGCTTACTTGATTCTGATGCCACTGTTTGATTACATTGCACTTCGCGAGCTTCTCTATCCCTGGGACCGGCTTTATAACATGTTCGATATCCATGATTACGATTTCCTGGCTAACGTTCCGGAGCAGTATCGCAGAGTCAGGCCGTTTCTATTTCCCTGGGAATGGCTTATCTCCTATGAGCCGTTGAATGTTGGTCCGGATCATTCCTACCGGATTCATGCCAGTTGGACAGTGTGGGCAATGGCCATACCTGCAATGTGCTATATGGTTTATGAATCCGTCCGGGATCGCTCTAACCGGCTTACTTTGTTAGTTTTGTTGTGGTTTGTCTGCAGTTATTTCCCCTGGTTTGTGGTTTACTGGTTTTTTGATCGCGTATCGCTTGCCCATTATTTCTATCCCGCAACCGGTGCCATTTGTCTGGCCATCGCTTATGCTGTTTACAGATTGCTAGTCGTTTCTTATCGGCAAAGCAATCCCGTTATGCGTTGGGGGATCCGTTTGCCGGCAGTTTCCTTTATCATCGCCCATATGGTAATATTCTGGATAATGGCGCCCATCCTCTAATGCGAGTGTCTCGAACATAATGCGAAAGCTGGATTTCGGTTGCGGCAACGGCGGTTTCCCGGGCGGGGATGCAGTTCACCCCACGGACCGGGGAAGCTGGCTACTGAAGAACGGCGATCAAAACACCGTAGCTTTGGATATCAATCGATATGCCATTCTCGAAGCGAAAAAGAGAATCACCAACGGGACACAATTTATCATGGCTGATGGCTGCCGCTTGCCTTTCAAAGACGATAGCTTTGATTATGTACATGAATGGGGAACACTGCACCATATCTCGGATTATCGGAGGGCTATAGCCGAAATTGCCAGAGTATTGAGAAAAAACGGAACCATGCTTGCCTGTGAAACTGTGGATAATGACCCGTTCTATTCGTTGTGCCGGACACTGGCGGGAAGCTGGAAAGGTAACATTATTCTATCTCGCTTCAAATCAAATCAGTTGGTTAACGATATGGAGCGCGATTTCAGGATCGAGCGGATAGAGTACTGGTATCGCCCGCTCATACTGGATTTCCCTTCATATTTTTTTGAGAAATATCCCG
>CAZDMY010000280.1:0-3691 GCA_964506405.1 uncultured Dehalococcoidia bacterium
AGTTATCCAGATCTGTCTTTTCTTTTCTACCCTTGACACCGGAGCATAACCCGGCTACAACAACGGCGGAAAGCACAATGCGATCGATATTTTCATTTATCAAAGCCGCTGCTTTATCACTCCCACGAAGAAAATCAATATTGAAGTCATGATCCGCTTAACGTCTTTTCCAGGGATAGCATCCAGGTCTTTTAGAACAGATCGACGGATTTCGACCTTATATTTTCCCATTCCGCTTAAGTTCCTTCAAGAAATCTTCAAACGAAATCAAGGGATCATTTTCCCGCTCTTTGAAAGCAGCCAGATCTTCAGCATCCTCTGCCAGCGCCATACTTATAGCCTCATTCACAATCTCCGATATGGAACGCGAGGTTTCCATCGATTTCAGCTTTGATGCTCGATGTAGTTCAGGATCAAGATATATTGTAGCTCGCTTTGTTCTGGTGGCCATATTTCACCTCTTTGGCAAGGATAATATTATGACGCTATGACGTCAAATCACTATGCCGTCGCCTCGGCTTTGCGCCTGGGCGTGCGCATCCAAAGGCTTTTGGAGGAGAGAGGTTTGGTACGGGAGTGAAATCCCCGGTGTATCAAGGAATTAGCGATGTCCGGGTAACACTGCCCGCTTCAATGCATACGAATAACCCGTTGATAGCTGAATCGTTCAGTTCAAATAAAATGAACACCGTTGAGCCGCTGCAAACATACCCTTCGAGATGAAACTCGCTGAATACCTGTGCGGAACAAACGGTTCCACCCTGAAGAGTAGCTTGCACACCTTGATTGCTAAGGGCAAGCCGTACTTCTTTATCCTGATAATCCGACTGACCCCCAAACATTAATCCGTCCAAAGCTGCGCAGTCTGCAGCACCAATTCCTTCCGTGCTAAATGAAGGGGAAGGCTGTGGCGCCGGGCCGGTTACCGGAGGCGGGGGAAGTGCCGAAGGTTCCGTCGCCGCCGGCGCTGGTGTTGCAGTTCCCTGAGGAACCGAATGCTCATCCGTATCCCAACTGAATTTGAAATCGTATTGGGAATCCGGCAGCGTAGTTGCTGAAGGGGTTGCCATTTGCATCATCACCTCTTCTCCCTGCTCTCCTGCGGGGACATTGGTCACTGCGAGTGAACGCTCACTCACCGTACCTGAAGGTGCCCCGGCGACCTCCCCAATTTCATCGTCGCCTTCATCGATAATCCCAGGTAAGGTTAACGCCAGTACGATCGCGATCAGGACCGTAAGGCCGGCGGCCATTGCCGGCCGATGGTTCAGGAACCCGGCCAGTACGGAATCCAGGTAACTCCATACGGAAGGTTTTTGTGGTGTAAGATCCATCGTTTTCAAACGCATGGCAAAACCAGGTGAAGGTTCCATACCCTTCCACAAGGCTGGCACTTCCTCTCTCAGACGGCCTTCCAGCAAACGCATCGATTCCAGTTCACTCCGGCAATCGACGCAGCTTTCCAGATGCTGCTCCATCGCCTCCAACTGCGAACCGCTCAGCAGGCCATCCATATAATCAAACAGCTTCTCTCTCGCCTCACTGCATCTCATCGTTTACTTCTCCCTCTAAAGAAAGACGTAACATCCGGTAAGATTCGCTCAAAATCCGCCTTACCGTTCCCGCCGGTCGATTCAGCGTCTGGGCGATCTCATCGGTCGAGGCATCTTCCGCATAGCGTAACATAATAGCCACCCGATGCAACTCCGGCAGTTTTTGAATTGCGTTTTGAAGATCGATACTCAATTCGGTTATCCCGTTAGAGGGACTGGCCGAGGCGCGGGTAAGTTCCATACGGTATTCACTGGTTTCTTTGTCCACCACTTTCTTAACGCGTTGTTTCTTCCGACCCAGATCGTATGCCCGGCTGGTAACAATGCGGCCGAACCACGAGCTGAAGGATTCCTCTTTTTCGACCTTTTTGATCGATTTGAAGGCGGTGATACATGCCTCCTGAACGACATCCTCCGCCTCCTGCTGGCTGGGAATGATGGAATAAGCGATTCGAAAGGCTCGAACCGCGTGCATTTCCATAAGCTGCCCGAACGCTTCCTGATCGCCCGTTTTCGCGCGGCGAACCAATTGCGATTCGTCAGCCTGCATGTCCTGATTCGTCATAATGGACCTTCATGTGGATTATATGCTTTACGTTGCCCGGTTCGCAAGCACGAATTGACCGCTTGAAATATCGTTAAAGAGAGAATATAATTCGCTTAAAGCTTCAGGGGACAGGTTTTTGAAAACAGGGGAAAAGATGATGAGAAATCTCCTATTCGTTATGATGATAGCAGTGCTTACAGCAGCGGTTGCCGGATGCTCGTTTGGTTCGGAATCTCCCGAACCAACAACTTTCGCTGCCGGCTCACCCTCACCAACCACTCAAAAACCGTCCCCGCAACCGACCTCCGGCCAGGGACAACTGAGTGCGACTATCGACGAAATATACCCCAGCACGGCATATCTGGGGGATGTGGTCACGCTTAACGGACATGGGAACCCTTCGGACCAGATCCAAGGTTACCGGTGGAGTATCCAGGGAGAGGGGCCTTTCGCATTCAAAGACAGCATCGTTTCCTCTGTCTTAACCGAAGCGGAGGGCACGGTTACCATCGTTTTTGAAGTCCAGCACAATGACGGCCGCTGGTCAGAGCCGGCCATTCGGCAATTGACGGTCCTTCCCCGACCTCCTTCCGCGGATTTCACCGCCAAACCAACCAGCGGCAGTATCCCTTTGAAAGTGGATTTTTCCGACATAACCGACAAGCGTGTTACGAGCTGGCAATGGGATTTCGGCGATGGATATACGAGCAAAATACAGAATCCTTCGCATACTTATGTGCAACCGGGGGTATATACCGTGATCCTGACAGTTGAAGGACCGGACGGGAGCGATACCGAAGTCAAACAGGATTTAATCGAGGCGATCGACGTTGAATTCACGGCAAGCCCCACCACCGGCTATAGGCCGCTTGAAGTTCAGTTTACCGACCTCTCCCGGATGAATATCACCAACAGGGCCTGGAACTTCGGGGACGGCGTTATCAGTAACGAGCCGAACCCCACGCACATATACGATCAGTCAGGAATCTTTTCCGTGACCATTACAGTAGTGGGACAAAGCAACGCCACCATCACCGAGACCAGGGAAAACTACATACAGGTACTCGAACCTCCCCCGGTGGCAGATTTCTTCTGCCATACGACCACTCAAGTAGGGGTTGAGGATGCCTTTACGGATCGATCCGAGGGTATTATCACTGCCTGGAAGTGGGATTTCGGGGATGGCACCAGCAGCAACAAGCAGAATCCGTCAAACGCGTTTGCGCAGGCCGGGACCTACACGGTTCGACTGACCGTTGAAGGCCCGGGGGGATCCGACTTCACCGAGAAGACCGTCACGGTGGAAGAGCCGCAATAGCGCCTTCATCCCGCTTTAATCCTGCTATACCGCACTACAGGCGAATGTCTTTCATCATATGCGATTCATTATACGAATCCCACCCCTTCAGGACGGGTTGACCTCACTGATGCAGACGTGGTAGGGTTGAACCAAGTTTCATTTTGTTAACGACCCGAGTATTCTTAAGCTTTTTAGGGATCTGTGGAAAAATGATCGAGATGAAGGTCGAGAACATACTGGTGAACACCACCAATAACTCCCGAGTGGTGCTGCTCAAGGAGGATACCGGGG
>CAZDMY010000281.1:0-670 GCA_964506405.1 uncultured Dehalococcoidia bacterium
AGGGAAAACGATCGGCCTGGAAAAAGGCCATAATCACATTGAAACCCGGTAACAAGATCGAGATTTTTGAAGGTGTTTAGCGAGCGGTATTATGGCAATTAAGATTTTTAAACCCACTTCCCCCGGCAGACGCGGAATGACCGGTCTGAAGTTCGATGATATTACCAAAACGAAACCGGAAAAATCGCTTACTGTCCCACTTCGCAAATCGGGCGGGCGGAACAATCAGGGACGTTTGACAGTCCGCCACCATGGCGGCGGAGCAAAAAGGCGCTACCGAATCATCGATTTCAAACGGAACAAGTTTGATATTCCCGGCAAGGTAGCATCGATTGAATACGATCCGAATCGATCGGCGAATATCGCCCTCATCCATTATGCTGACGGAGAGAAGCGGTATATTCTGGCCCCTGTCGGGCTAAAGCCGGGTGCAGTGGTAATGTCCGGTCCGAATGCCGATATTAAACCAGGGAATGCCTTACCTTTGAAATCCATCCCCATGGGCACGCCGATTCATAACATTGAGCTTCACCCGGGGCAAGGCGCTAAACTGGTCCGCAGTGCGGGAAACGAAGCAACACTATACGGGGTGGATGAAGGGTACGCCTTGATTCGTTTACCATCTAAAGAGGTCCGTCGCGTTCGAGAGGAATGCATGGCCACCATCGGC
>CAZDMY010000281.1:680-3691 GCA_964506405.1 uncultured Dehalococcoidia bacterium
CGGCCAGGTGGGGAATATCGATCACAGCTCTATCACCATCGGAAAAGCGGGACGCAAGCGGCATATGGGCTGGCGGCCTACGGTTCGCGGATCGGTGATGAATCCCGTGGACCATCCACATGGTGGTGGTGAAGGAAGGGCTCCTATCGGGTTGCCCGGGCCCAAGACGCCGTGGGGCAAGCCTGCTTATGGTGTAAAAACCAGGCGGAATACGCGTACTAACAAAATGATTGTGAGAAAACGCAAATAACCGGAGGTCTACGTGGGAAGGTCAACAAAGAAGGGCCCATATGTTGATGAAAAACTAATGAAGAAGGTCAACGCGCTTAAATCAAGCGGCGGAAAAACGGTGATCAAAACATGGGCTCGCGGATCGATGGTCACCCCCGAGATGCTGGGAATTACACTGGCCGTTCATGACGGCAGGCGCCATGTTCCGGTTTTTGTTACCGAAAATATGGTCGGGCACCGGCTGGGTGAATTTGCTCCCACCAGGACCTACCGGGGCCATACGGCTAAAGATAAGAAGAAGTAAAGGATAAAGAGCATTCAGTCATGGAAGTAAGTGCAACGGCAAAAGGGATTCGGATTTCACCCAAGAAAGCGCGGCCGGTTATTAATATGATCCGCGGCAAGGGGGCGGATGAGGCGCTGGCCATACTTAAATATACGCCAACCCCGGTAGCAGAAAAGATATCGCGTGTCGTCAAATCCGCTGTTGCAAATGCAGAGAATAATTATCAGATGATTCCATCCGAGATGAAAATCGTTGAGGCATACGTAAACGAGGGCACTCGTATGAAGCGCGCTCGCTTCACCGGCCGGGGGCGCATCAGTCCAATCCTGAAGCGCTTCAGCCATATCACTATCGTGGTAGAGGAGATGTAGATGGGGCAAAAAGTCCATCCGGTAGGTTTCAGGCTGGGATCATACAAAACCTGGCAATCAAAGTGGCATGATGACTTGAATTATGCTGATTTGTTGCATGAGGATTTGCTTATAAGGGATTCCATTCATAAAATGTACCGTAATGCAGGGATATCCAAAATTGAAATCGAGCGTGGCGTCGGAGAGCTCACCGTTACCATTAATACATCACGGCCCGGCGTTGTTATCGGGCGAGGTGGACAGCGGGTAGAGGAAACCAAAACAGCATTGCAGCGATTGACCCAGAAAAAGGTACACCTGAATATTCAGGAAATCCGCGTTCCCGACCTGGATGCCTATCTGGTAGCCCGGAATATCGCCGATCAACTGGAGAGGCGTATTTCGTTTCGACGAGCTATGAAACGCGCCATCTCTCAGGCCATGGACGCCGGTGCCAAGGGAATCAAGATAAGCATTTCCGGGCGGCTCGGCGGGCAGGAGATCGCACGTCGAACGACTGAACACCAGGGGAGTGTGCCTTTGCATACCCTGCGCGCAGATATTGATTACGGGTTCGCTGAAGCCCACACCGACCACGGTAAAATCGGGGTCAAGACATGGATATACCTGGGCGACATTGTACCGGAATCTCGCAGGCAGGGAAACATAGGCGGCCTGGAGCCGGGTATCGAATTACCGGAGTAGAGCAAATATGCTTCAGCCAAAGAAAGTAAAATACCGCAAGATCCAGAGGGGAAAACGAAGGGGCAAAGCCAGCACCGGCAACCGGGTGCATTTTGGGGAGTTTGGTCTGCAGGCAACGGAATGCGCCTGGGTCACCAGCCGTCAAATCGAGTCTGCCCGCCGTGCCATTGTCCGCCATCTCAAACGAGGCGGGCAGGTATGGATTCGCATCTTTCCCGATAAACCGGTTACTTCCAGACCCCCGGAAACAAGAATGGGGAAAGGAAAAGGTGCTGTAGATCACTGGGTCGCGGTGGTCAAACCGGGTCGGATTATGTTTGAAGTAGGTGGTGTTCGGGAAGACCTCGCACGTGAAGCGCTGCGACTGGCTATTCAAAAATTGCCTCTTCGGGCCAGAATTACAACCAGGGATACCCTGGGTATCGCATCTTAAGGGACTACAAACAATGCATATCAGCGAGCTTCGCAAAATGAATCAGGCCGACCTCCGAAGGGAACTCGAGAGTTCCCGGCAGGAGTTGTTCAGGCTTCGTTTTGGCCTGAGCACCAAGCAGATGACGAATTACCGGGAAATCACGGTTGTTAAGAAAAAAATCGCCAGGATCAAGACGTTGCTTCGCGAAGCAGGGCTTTCCGAGAGCGGGTAATAGATATGGGAAAAAGAAGAATTCTGACAGGCCACGTAATAAGTAATAAGATGGATAAAACGGTTGTGGTGAAGGTGTCCACACGCCGTCAGCATCGCCGATATAAGAAGTTTATCAATTACTTCAAAAAATACAAGGCCCATGACCAGGAAAACGCCTGCAATACAGGAGATATGGTTACGCTGGTTGAAACGCGGCCGTTATCCAAAGAGAAGCGATGGCGCGTCAGTGAAATTCTCGAGCGCGCCGAATAGGTACGTGATACAGAGGCATCATGATTCAAATTTATACGAAACTGAAAGTTGCCGATAACTCAGGGGCGAAGGAACTTATGTGCTTCGGCATCCCGGGCGGCACCGGCAAACGCTATGCCGGCATCGGGGATGTCATCGTATGTTCTGTAAAACAGGCCATGCCCCACAGTTCCGTCAAGAAAGGCGACGTCGTGCGGGCTGTGGTTGCCCGCGTTTCCAAGACCTACGGACGCAAAGACGGCTCATACATCCGTTTCGATGAGAACGCAGCAGTGATTCTCGATGACAGAGGCAACCCGAAAGGCAGCCGAATATTCGGTCCGGTTGGGAGAGAGTTAAGGGATAAGAACTACATGAAGATCGTTTCGTTGGCTCCCGAGGTTTTATAATGAGAAAGATCCGAAAAAACGATGAAGTCGTGGTGATACTGGGCCGAGATCGAGGCAAGAAGGGTAAGGTATTGCGCGCCATGCCAAAGCAAGACGCTCTTATCGTTGAGGGTGTCAACATGATCAAGCGCCATATGAAACCCACCGGA
>CAZDMY010000282.1:0-3690 GCA_964506405.1 uncultured Dehalococcoidia bacterium
ATCCACCAGCATCTCTTCTGCCGATACGGCGTATTTGGCTTTCTGGTAGTTGCGGAACCCGTCTGCCTTCGGTTCGAGTACGGCGAATGCCTCCACGTCGGTCTGCTCCTGGGAGGCATCCGTGCGTCCCGGTGTAAACGGGACCGTCACTTTATAGCCGGCGTTCTTCGCCGCTTTCTCGATAGCGGCGCATCCGCCCAGGACAATCAAGTCGGCAAGCGAAACCTTCTTCCCGCCGGTCTGAGCGCTGTTGAACTCCTGCTGGATTCCCTCGAGGGTCCGGAGCACCTTCTTCAGTTGGGCGGGCTGGTTGACTTCCCAGTCCTTTTGCGGCGCGAGGCGAATGCGTGCCCCGTTGGCACCGCCGCGCTTATCGGAGCCACGGAACGTGGAGGCCGATGCCCAGGCAGTCGAGACCAGTTCGGAAATAGACAGGCCGGAAGCCAGGACCTTGCCTTTAAGGGAGTTAATCTCCCGCTTACCAATCAGTTTATAATCCACTGCGGGCACAGGGTCCTGCCAGATCAGTTCCTCAGCCGGGACCTCCGGGCCGAGATAGCGCGAGCGGGGACCCATATCGCGATGGGTCAGTTTGAACCACGCCCTGGCAAAGGCATCCTTGAATTCCTCAGGGTTCTGCAGGTAGCGCCGGGCGATGGGCTCGTATATCGGGTCGAATCGCAGCGAGAGATCTGCCGTGGTCATCATCGGCCTATGCTTCTTTGACGGATCGTGGGCATCGACGATCATGTCCCTTTCGTCTACGTCCTTGGCCAGCCACTGATGTGCTCCAGCCGGGCTCTTAACCAGTTCCCACTCGTATTTGAACAGCACTCGCAGATAGCCTGAGTCCCATTTGGTGGGGTTCGGCTTCCAGGCGCCCTCAATGCCGCTGGTGATCGTGTCACCGCCCTTACCGCTGCCGAAGCTGCTCTTCCAGCCGAGGCCCTGCTCTTCGATGGGAGCGGCTTCAGGCTCAGGTCCCACATGGGATGCATCGCCTGCGCCATGACACTTGCCAAACGTGTGCCCTCCGGCGACGAGCGCAACTGTTTCTTCATCGTTCATAGCCATACGCTCAAAGGTCTCCCTAACATCACGGCCGGAGGCGACCGGATCCGGGTTGCCGTCCGGGCCCTCCGGGTTCACATATATCAGGCCCATCTGCACGGCAGCCAGGGGATTTTCGAGATCGCGGTCACCGCTGTAACGGCTCTTAGGTTTGTCACTCGTGGCCAGCCATTCCTCTTCCCCACCCCAGTAGATATCCTCTTCCGGCTCCCAGACGTCCTCGCGCCCGCCGGCGAAGCCGAAGGTCGAAAATCCCATCGACTCCAGCGCGCAGTTGCCGGCCAGGATCATCAGATCGGCCCAGGAGATCTTATTACCATATTTCTGCTTGATGGGCCAGAGCAGCCGGCGCGCCTTATCCAAATTCGCATTGTCAGGCCAGCTGTTAAGGGGCGGAAATCGCTGGCTGCCGGACCCCCCACCCCCACGACCGTCCCCCATGCGGTAGGTGCCTGCACTGTGCCATGCCATTCGGATGAACAGTCCTCCGTAATGACCGTAATCAGCGGGCCACCAGTCCTGTGAATCGGTCATCAGCGCATAAAGGTCCTTTTTCAGGGCTGACAGGTCGAGTTTGGCAAATTCCTCGGCGTAGTTGAATCCCGCTCCCATTGGATTGGACAGAGAAGAATGCTGGTGCAGTATATTGAGGTTCAACCGGTTCGGCCACCAGTCCCCGATCGACATGCCACCACCGGCAGTAGGCCTTTTTGTCGCGCCCGTTACCGGGCACTTGATCTCTTCATTCATCGTATTTCCTCCTTAGTTTTCCAACAACTCGAGCATTTTCCCGGGATCAGTGGTTGGGAGTTGACAATTGAAATCTTTGCAAACGTAAGCCGCAGCTTTACCACTAATAAGCCCTTGATCACGGATAAACTCCGCTAATTGATGTATTCCTGGAGCATTCTCCTCAGCCGGATTGAAAAGCACTACTTTGTTTGGGATAAAACGAGATCGAAGCTCTTGAATTAAGGCTTGAGTTTCATTGTCTTCAGCATGGCCGGCAATCACCACTTCATAAGAAGGACCGATGGCGAAATCCAGTGCACACATAAGTTGCGTATAGGCAACCGGCGCCTTATCCACTTCATTTGAAAACGCCCTGCCAAGCAGTGCCGCTTTCTGATCGAATTCGGGATTAGCGGTCATACGCCCGAGCCGAAGCAGATTGAGCATCGCTATGGAATTCGCGGAAGGCACTGCGCCATCATATATCTCTTTCCGCCGGGCGAAAAGCGCTTCTCCATCGTCGGCTGTTGTAAAGAAGCCACCGCTGGCCCGATCCCAGAAATGATCGACAAAAACCTGATTCAGATCCAGGGCATCCTCCAGGTAGTGGACTTTAAAGGTTGCCTCGTAAAGCTCTATGAGCCCCCAAATTAAGAAAGCATAGTCTTCTGCATAGGCGGGTATAGCAGCCTCACCTTCTCGATACCGGTGAAGTAACCGGCCATCCGGCGTGCGCATCGTGTTCAAAACCAGATCGATTGCTTTTACGGCTGCCTTGGAGTACTCCGGCTCTTGAAAGGCCTGTGCCGCTTTCGCCAGCGCGGCAATCATCAAGCCATTCCAATCGGTAAGAATCTTATCATCCTTGTGGGGATGAACGCGTTTCTCGCGATACTCAAATAACTTCTGCCTCATCGTTTCCCACTGCTCTTTCAGTTCGTCCGGTAAACAATTATTCAAATGCAGGATATTCCCCCCCGTATGCTTGCCAGTACCTTCTTCGTGGTAGTTACCTTCGCCGGTAACACCAAAGAGTCCGATTATAGAATCGGCATCATCTCCCAGCACCTGCCGGATCTCCTCCTGTGTCCAAACGTAGAATTTACCCTCAACACCTTCGCTGTCGGCATCTTCCGCAGAATAGAAGGCCCCTTCCGGCGCGGTCATATCGCGAAGCACGTAAGTGATGATCTCGCGGGCAGTCTGTTCGTATTCAGATTTACCGGTCGCTTGAAAGCCTTCGGTATAAGCCATCAACAGCATGGCCTGATCGTACAGCATCTTCTCGAAATGCGGCACCAGCCACTGACGATCGGTGGAATAGCGATGGAATCCGAATCCGACATGATCGTGAATCCCCCCACACCGCATGGCACGCAGCGTTTGTGCCACCATTTCCAGTGCCTTCTTGTCCCGGGTGTTTCTCCAGTAGCGCAGGAGAAACAGCAGATTGTGCGGGGTCGGGAACTTGGGAGCAGTGCCGAAACCTCCATATTCGGGGTCGTACCGAGCCGATAGCCCCTCGTAGGTCGCATTCAGCAAATGAACATTCAGAGCATCCCCCGGCGCACCGAATGAATATTGTCGGACCGTAGAAGCGATCTTCTCGGCCGATTCTATGACCTCGGTTCTCCGATTCACCCAGACATCCCGAATTTTCGGAATGAGGTCCATCATGCCGGCGCGCCCGAAACGCGCTTCTTTCGGGATATAGGTGGCGGCGAAGAAGGGCTTTTTCTCCGGTGTCATGATGATTGTCAGCGGCCAGCCGCCGCTTCCCGTCATCATCTGGCAGACAGTCATGTAGACACCGTCGATATCGGGGCGTTCTTCCCGGTCGACTTTTATAGATACAAACGCATCATTCATCAACCGGGCGACCTGCTC
>CAZDMY010000283.1:0-3682 GCA_964506405.1 uncultured Dehalococcoidia bacterium
GGTCCTTGGCCAGCATGTCCCTGCCCACTTGAGTATCCTTGCTGGGGCTGGGCACGCAGGTGGCACCCCATGCCTCCATCATGATGCGGCGATAGGGTTTCTGGTAAAAACTCACTCCTACCATGTAGACCTTTATCTCCAGGCCGAAGAAAGCGCCGGCCAGCGACAGCGAGCTTCCCCACTGTCCGGCACCGGTCTCCGTACTGATCCGCTTGATACCTTCAATTTTGTTGTAATAGGCCTGGGCGATGGCCGTGTTCGGTTTATGGCTCCCGCCCTGGCTGGTACCCTCGTATTTGTAGAAGATCTTAGCCGGTGTATCCAATGCCTTTTCCAGCCGGTAGGCTCGGTGCAGGCTGGTGGGCCGCCAGGTCTTGTAAATTGCCTGGACTTCCTCCGGTATGTCGATATACCGATCGGGGCTGAATTCCTGCATGATTAACCCCATCGGGAACAGGGGGGCCAGGTCATCCGGGGTTACCGGCTGCCCGGTAGCGGGATGGAGCACGTCCGGCAAGGGTTCCGGCAGATCCGGCAGGATGTTATACCACTGAGTGGGCATATCCTTTTCGTCGAGATAGTACTGGGTTTTTTCCACTTCACTCTCCTTTTATAAAATCGGGCAATCCGGCCCAGGGGTAAAAACCAAGCTAAGGATAAACCAATCGAAGAACGGTTGTCAACGCCTGTGTGTATCCTGCCGGAGAATTTCAAAAAAATGCCCTTCATTTATTGCTGTCCGGCCGATTTCGTATTCGTGCGAGCCTGTCAGAACCTGTAGTAGCCATGAACTACCGGTTAGTATCCGGTATGAACAGTTAAAATCAGTATAAATACCAGGCTTAGCTAGCAGGCTTGACTTCATAACGGCATATCTGATATAAAGGGGCAAGACCAGTCAATAGTCGCACTAAGGATTAAAGACATGCGATTGCAAGTGAGTGACGAGGTGATAGGGCGGACTAATAAATGTCCTTTCGAGTTTCTGTGTTTATCCGGAGAGGACTATCCCCTTTGTGAAGTAACCCGATATATCGAGGGGAACGGCGTCTGGATTTCACCGGCAATGACCGTTCGCTGCCAGTATAAACTGCACTTCGGGTTCGAATATGTCTGTACCTGTCCTACCAGGGTGGAGATATACCACCTGTACCGGCAGTAGCGAGGGATTCCATTCTTTCCCGGTCCTAGATTCCCATTAACCGCGCCACCTTCTCACGGTGGAAATGGGGGTCCCCGAAGAGCGGCCAGGCCTGCCGGGCCCGCTGATAGTAGAGCCCCATATCATGATCGCGGGTGGTCCCCAGGGCACCGTGGATCTGGATGCCCATCCGCGTGCAGTGATTATAGGCATCGCTGATAAACGCCTTGAGCATCGATACTTCCATATCCAGTGGCATTCCCTGGTCGATCTTCCATGCGGCATAATAGGTCATGCGGCGGCCTAGTCCGGCATCGGTCCACATATCGGCCAGGTAATGCTGGATCGCCTGGTAGCTACCGATCGGTTTGCCGTACTGGACCCTCTCCTTGGCATAGGCAACACTCTCGGCCACCACCCAGTCCGAGCCGCCATTCATCTCGGCGCACTTGGCCACTATGGCTTTTTGAAGCAGGCGATCTACAACCGGCCAGCCCTTATCGGCTTCGCCCAGGATATTGGAATTCGGTACGCGAACATCCTCAAATACTACTTCATTCTGATGTTCATAAGACATGGTCACCAGCGGATTGATCTGAATGCCGGGGCTTTGAGCATCGATCAGGAAAACGGTGATTCCTTCCTCTGGATTCTCCGATGAGTTGGTTCGGGCAACGCACAGGAGCATATCTGCCGCCTGCGCATCGGTGACAAACAGCTTGGTGCCGTTGAGCACATATTCGCCGCCATCGGGCCGGGCCGCAACTGTGATGCCTCCGGCATCGAATCGGGGAACCGGCTCGGTCAAAGCCAGCGCAAGTATCATTTTCCCTTCGGCGATCTTGGGCAGAAACGTCTGTTTCTGATCTTCGCTGCCCGCATCAAGGATCGCTGTGGTGCAGAGGGTAGTGGAGAAGAACGGACCGCTCATGCAGGCCCGCCCCATCTCCTCCAGGAGGATTACCAGTTGCATAAAGGTCCCGTCGATACCACCGTACTTTTCCGGGACTATCAATCCCATCCAGCCAAGCTCGGCCATTTTCTGCCATACCTCGGGGCTGTAACCTTTCGGGTCATCCTCAAGCTCTCGGACCAGGTCTTTGGGGAACTCCTTTTGCAGGAAATCCCGGCTGATACTCCGGATCAGTTCTTCGTCTTCGGTGAAATCAAGGTTCATGGTTATACCTCACGGGTTGGTTAAGCGTTCTCAGTAATCGGTTGTCAGTCTTTATTTCCTGGGAAGCTCCAGTTCCATCCACGCGATCAGATTCTTCTGTATCTCGGTGGTGCCGCCGGCGATGGTCATGCCCAGGTCGTGCTGGCAGGCATATTCAAAACCACCATGAAGGCGAGCCCATTTGGAGTTTCCCTGGAGCGGACCGTACATTCCCAGCACCTCCAGCCCCACTTGAGAGATCTTGAGCATCATCTCCGAGGCGACCCGTTTCACGGCCGATGCCTCGCCGGGAACATGCTCGTGTTTACTCTGCAAACAGGCTACATAATATGCCCACTGCCGCCATATCTCCAGTTCTATCTGGCATTCGGCCAGCTTGTGCCGGACCGCGGCCGTCTCGCCCGGGCTCCGGCCGTCAAATCCATTCTCCCGAACAAATTCAATCAGTTCATCGAAATCGCGCCAGGTCTCGGCCACGAACGCAACGCCTGTTCTCTCAAAATCCATACCGGCCATGAGCACGTACCAGCCCATGTTCGCTTCCCCGATGATATTTTCGTTGGGAACGCGAAAATCGTCGAAAAAGACTTCGTTGAAGGAATGCCCGCGGTACATTCTGAGTATAGGCCGGATCTCGATTCCCGGCCGGTCGACCGGGGTGAGGAAATAGGTGATCCCCCGGTGCTTGGGTGCCTCCGGGTCGGTTCGCGCCAGAAGAATCATATGGGAGCAGCGATGGGCACCGGTGGTCCAGACCTTCTGCCCGTTTATCACCCATTCGTCGCCATCGCGTACGCCGGTAGTGGCGGTAATGGAAGCCAGGTCCGAGCCGGAATTCGGCTCGCTCCATCCCTCGCACCAGGTGCTGTCCCCGCTGGCAATAAGGGGCAGCCATTTCTGTTTTTGTACCTCGGTCCCCCGTTCCAGAATACCGGCGGCAGCGATAACCGGACCCGGATCGAACCCGGGAATCCGGTGGTAGGCCCGGCATTCCTGGAAGAGCATTTGCTCGACCTGGCCCAGTCCCCGTCCGCCGTATTCCTTCGGCCAGGGAAGTGAAAGCCATCCCTTTTGCCCCAGCTCTTTTCCGATCTTGCGGTGGAACTCCCACGCTTCATCGTGTTCGTAACAATAGTCGATCTTGGCGGTGAACCATCCTTCGGGGGCCTCTTTTTCTTTCTGGCTGAAATATGCTTCGAATTCCTGACGCAGGGATTCCTGCTCAGGTGTAAACGTAAAATCCATTCCTACCTCTCGTCTTCGTCGGAATCGACCGGTCTCGGAAGGAGAAACACAACCAGCACGGCACCGATCCACATGAGAGCGGTGATAAAACTGCCGTTCTGAGTGGCTGCTATCAGCAT
>CAZDMY010000284.1:0-3679 GCA_964506405.1 uncultured Dehalococcoidia bacterium
TCAGCGAAACCTGATTAGAACTCATCTCGAAAGCCTCAAGCCATATGAGCCGATCGATCCGGTGGAGGTACTGGCGGAACGTGCCGGCATCCTTCCTGAGCAGGTTATCAAGCTGGACGGCAATGAAAATCCGTACGGTTGCTCTCCCCGCGTTCAGAAGGCCCTGGCGAAAGCTGATTCCTATAACATCTACCCGGATCCACTCAACCGTGAGCTACGCCAACTGCTGGAAAGTTACGTTGGCCTCGGGTCGGAATACATCGCAGTGGGCAGCGGCAGCGACGAGTTGATCGATAACCTGTTGCGCATTTCTCTGGAGCCGGAGGATAAGGTCATCAATTGCCCGCCTACGTTCGGGATGTATCCCTTCAGCACCACCGTGAATGCAGGCGAAATTGTCAATGTGCCGCGGAATTCCGCCTATGACATCGATGTTTCGAAAATTCAATCGCATATCGATCGTCGAACCAAGGTGATCTTCGTCACCTCTCCCAACAATCCTACGGGAAACTTGACCAGCCGTGAAGACATTCTGCGACTTCTTGAAACCGGGGTACTGGTGGTAGTGGACGAAGCGTATTACGAATTCGCGGATGAGACCGTGGCTGATTTAGTGCCGGATTACTCGAATCTGGTGGTGTTGCGCACTTTCAGTAAATGGGCCGGCCTGGCCGGTTTGCGGGTAGGCTATGGAATTCTGCCTCCACGGATAAACGAAGTTATCTATAAAATGAAGATGCCCTATAATGTCACCATCGCGGCTCAGATCGCGGTGCGCGAAACTTTTAAAGACATTGAACACATGCAGCAGACTATCTCCGCTATTATTGATGAACGTTCCCGGCTGTTTGATGCACTCCAATTGCAGGGGGCATCAGCCCCACTTCCCTCCCGTGCCAATTTCATTCTGTGCCGGGTAATAAAGGGGGAGGCGCGTGAAATCAAACAAAAACTGGAACAACGAGGGATATTTATCCGTTACTTCGATACCCCCGATCTTCAGAACATGATCCGCATCAGTGTGGGTAAACCGGCACATACAGATGCAGTTATTGCTGCCCTGAACGAAATGATGTAGTCCTCCGGACTCAGAGGGCTACTATTTGGGGTCCCCTTTTCATATGGATTAGTGACATATTGATCAAGAAGCTCAAACGGTTCTTCAGCGGGCGGCTGGTGATTGTCCAGTTATCATCCGGCGTGGGCGCGTTCGCATTTCGGTCTATTGCTGCCTATTTTACAAGCGACCTGGACACCTGGATTATCATCGTCGCTGCGCAGTGTGGCAGTTTTGCCGGATACATTGGCAGCTATTTCCTGGGATACTGGCTGGCATTCCGAAAGGATTATTCAAAACTGGAACGTTCTATGGGAAAGGATGTAGCTCAACTTCAAGTAGTCGAACAGACTCCAAACATCTGGACAGTCATTTCAACAGCGATATCCCAGGCAGCTCTACTTGAAACAACGGACGTGGGCTCTGATAAGTTCAATGCCGTTTTTTCGGCCAATATTGCCAGTTGGTTCGGCCCGCACAAAATAATCAACTTTGCGGCCATGCTCACCAGTAATTCTCTGAAAAAGGCCTGGGTGGATCATACCTGGCATCCACTGGCTGGGGCCAACCGTTTATGGAGACGGTTGTTAAGAAGGCCTCGGTAACGGGCAAAAAGACTACATCTCAATCAATCGTTTATACCCGTTCTCCTGTTTAAGAATCGAGTCGATTAGAGGATCCCCGGGACATGTGTATACAAGCAGGGAAATCAGTCTCTCTGTTTCAAATCCAGACCGATCAGCACCTTTTCCGTATTGGAAATGTCTCCAATAATTCTCTTCATCGGTTCGGGAAGCTGCTTGATTAATGTGGGCGTAGCCAGTACGCGATCTCCTTCTGCTAACTGCGGATGCTCCAGGATATTGATGATATTGAATTCATATTCACCATTTAATTCCTGATCGCATATGTCACGCAGTTTGTCGACCGAACCCTCGATCTTCGGTGTCAAGTTTGTAATATACAGTTTCAGAAGATACTTGGATGGTGCCATATTATCCCCCCTTTACTAAATCCAACCCTAAAAGTATTTTATCTGTATTGGAAATGTCTCCAATGATTCTCTTAACGGGGCTTGGCAGCTCCTTAATGAGCGTTGGGGTGGCAAGCACTCGATCGCCTTCAGCCAACTGGGGATTGTCCAGGATATTGATTATCTTGACTTCGTAATCCCCGTTTAATTCCTGGTCGCAAATCTGCCTGAGTTTATCTAATGAGTTTTCGATTTTTGGTGTCAGATTGGTGACGTATAGTTTCAATACAAACTTAGATGGGGCCATGCTACTTTCTCCTTTTCGTTAGCTCTAATCCTGCCATTACCTTTTCAGTATTTGAAATATCTCCGATAACCCTTTTCACCGGTGGGGGTTCCTCTCTTATCAAAGTCGGGGTTGCGAGTATCCGGTCACTCTGAGCCAGTTTCGGGTTTTCCAGTACGTTGATAATCCGAAACTCATAATGCCCTTTAAGGTGCTGATCAAAAGCCCGGAGCAGGCCGCCAATGCCACTCTCAAGTTTTGGGGTAATACCCGTAATATATAGCTTTAGGATATATTCCGATGCAGGTGTCATACAATCTCCCTACTCCGCCAATGATGGGATGCGCTACCTTTGCTGGACACTAGGCATTGATTAATACCGGATACTATCCAAGGACGCCGTCCACAATGGCACACAAATCATCGCTTTCGATTGGTTTTCTTAATAACTCGAATTCGATTCCATCTTTGGTGGCGCTTTGTAACTGATCGAAGAATTCCGCATGGAATGCAGTAATGATGTAAACAGGTAAGTCCTCGTACAATTTCCGAATCCCGCGCAGGGTTTCTACGCCATCCATCCCCGGCATTTTAAGGTCCAGAAGAATCATGTCATATTGATCTGCCTTGACCTTCTCCAGGCCTTCCTCCCCGGTTGCGGCAGTATCTGCCGCGTATCCCGCATCCTCCAGACTTAAGCTGAAGGCTTTCCGAATGGACTCTTCATCATCGATGATTAGAATTCGCTTTTCCATTAAACTACCTCCTCCTATTTTAGTTATGTTTACTAGCGTTCCAATGGCAGAATAATTCTGAATGTCGTTCCGACACCCAGTTCGCTTTCACATATCAGGTTTCCGCCATGCTGTATACAAATGCTCTGGCTGATTGAAAGGCCCAATCCCGTACCCTTCCCTACTTTCTTGGTGGTGAAAAACGGATCGAATATCTTTTTTATCTTCTCTGGCGGAATCCCAGGTCCATTGTCGGCAATAATTATCTGGGCATATCCGTCTCTCTGCTGACTCTTGATTCGTATCTGTTTTTCTTCACTATCCTCAAGTGCATCCATGGCATTTCCAATTAGATTGAGGAGCATTTGTTGAATGCTGTTAACTTTTATGGGAACGGGCTGCATATTTTCGCCGTGCTCCTCGGTGATGGCAACGTGCTCCGCACGAGTGCGGTAAGTCAGTAATTGGAGCACTCGCTCAACCACGGTAGGCAGGTATTCGGGCTGATAGCTCTCCTCGCCTTCGGCTTCCATACGGGAGAAGGTCAGCATATTTCTGACTATAGTTGAGCAACGCCGGGATTCCTGTTCGATATCTTTTAGCACCGAATATCGACGGTCATCCACATC